>DYKH01000481.1 GCA_020722685.1 Caldithrix sp.
TCGTTGTTGGTCGGTTCCAGACTCGTTTGCTGGCCTTCTGCCTGTTGGCCTAACGACACGCGCGTAAGCCGCCGAGCGGAGCGAGGTCGGCTTCACGCGCTGGTTGGGCGGCTTCTTCTAAATCAGCGATTAGCACATTGAGAAAGAACATCACGGATGGCAAGATAAGCAGGCTTAGGATTGAAGTTCTCGTCAAAAATCAAAGGAGCTTCTCCACCACCAAACGGGTAAACAGGACGCAAAATCCAAGAGGAGCGGTCGGTGAAGCCCCACATTGTATAACTTTCGCAATTCCCTGATTCAAGGCATGCTTCAAGCACATCTCTATAAATTCTTGCCTGCAGAGCCAGTTTTTCCTGGGGTGTTCCAGACACTCCATAGAGATTCACATCAAGTTCCATAACATACACTTTCACATCTATCTGCCCATAGCGTTTCATATTTTCCAACATACTTGCTTTAGTGGGCGGATTCTTGGCAAAGAGGTGCATTTCCATTCCAAGTGCGTCTATCGGCACGCCTTTTTCCTTCAGTTGCCTGATGTGGTTATATACGGCGTTGGATTGATTGTCGAGACCTTCGCTGCGGTCGAACTCATAAATCAATGTGGCATCAGGATCGGCTTCCCTTGCCCACTGGAAAACTTTTTCAATATAGTCCATTCCCACTCTACTTAACCAGAAGTTCCACCCCACAAACTTACCATCCCATATGGTTTCGCTTGCTACTAACCATTCGCTAATCTTTCCCTTGTAACGTGGAACAATTGTATCTATGTGGTTTTTGACGATAGAAAGTATTTCATCGCGGGAGTAATTTCCTTTGGTCAACCAATCTGGCAGCGTGTTGGTATTGCCACTCGGAAGAAGATAAGCACGTATCTTCATGTCATGCTGGGTTGCAAAGTTGATTAATTGATCCGCCGCAATAAAATCATATTGGCCACTTGAAGGGCGGATCAACCACACCCAATCAAACTCGCCTTCTGGCACCAGCAAGTTAAACTCACGCGAGAGAACCTGTTGGTACTGCGGGTCGTATAGAAACGGCCAAGTTCCCGCAGCAGTCCCAATCGTGATCCCGCATTTCTCCGCTAATGCACGCAGCGATGGCTCCGTTTCCTGCTGAATGACACTTGCTGATGATTCTTGTGAGATAGACAAGTACGATATTTTGAGCTCGGAATGAGCCGAAGTCTGAGTCACAATCCCCATCGTCCCTTTGGCATCATATAGCGCAGCAGGAAGTTTGTACTTCTTTGCACTCCTGCCAGGGGCGGAAATCTGAATGTACTCTCCATTGCGGTTAATGAGCAGAGTTAATTCCTGCTTCTTGTTCGAAGTAACCAAGTAGCGCTCATATAGGACAAAGTCATTTCCACGTTGATAGGTTACAAACCATGCTCCATGTTGGTAACCTAAAAACAAGGCTCTATAGCGGCTCTGGTCCTTTATTGTTTCCAGGCCAGCGCGCAGCGTGTTCTCAAAGTAAATCCCGTTGGCGAAATCTTTTGGAGTATCTTCGGTTGTTACAATCTCCATCGAGATTTGTATTTTCACATCCCCTGCTGTTCCATCAATTGCCGTTCCGATGACTGGATAATGCTGATAATCATTTCTCACATTTGAAAAGACCAGCGGATGACCTGCATCAACAACTACTGTCTCATTCCATGGCACAGGTGTCACTGTCGGCGTGGGGGTGACGGTGGGCATCACTGTTGGCGTGGCGGTGACGGTGGGCATCACTGTTGGCGTGGGGGTGACGGTGGGCGTCACTGTTGGCGTGGCGGTGACGGTGGGCGTCGCGGTGGGCGCAGGCGCGCAGGATGTTAGGATAAATGTGAGAAGCGTAAGCCACAAAATCAACGTTCGCAAAGCGTTTCACTCCAAGAAAGTGTCACGGCGGGTTGTGCCGCCCAACAATGGGCTTGGTTGACTACTTCTTCATAACAGCCTATATCTTGCCATAGTCATAAATGATGCCACAATATGACATCATCCGCCTAGACAGCAAGAACCGGCTTGGGCTGTTCACGCTTTCAGTATAAACCATCTTTTCAGAAAGGTCAAGCACTTGCTGAAAAAACTCCTTAACCAACTGAGCCCCGTGTCTCAAACGTAACTACCTACCCATTTTTCGGAAAATGTGCTAAACTATCGCCGTGGCCAAGAAACTGCTGGAAATAGATGCCCTGCTGAAGCAGTTGGCTTCTCTGGAAGCCGAAGTCGCCTGCCTTCGGGCGGATATTGCGCACTTGCGAGCCGAGAATATTCGCTTGCAGGCCGAGA
>DYKH01000482.1 GCA_020722685.1 Caldithrix sp.
TTACATTTTTTAATTTTTTGTCACCATTTTGGCAAATTTATGCAAAAAAATAAAACTATCGTGCATCCAAGGGAGGCTTTCGCGGATCCGATCACCGATCGGGCCTGCGCCATCCTCGTCGCGCACAATCACCCGAGCGGCAACCTTGATCCATCCGAGGAGGACATGGATATCACCACACGCCTGCGCCAATCAGGCGACATTCTCGGAATCCCTGTCCTCGATCACCTCATTTTTTCTGAAAACGGATACTACAGCTTTGTGGAGAAGGGGCTGATCGCGCCGAAGGAAGACAAAAGCGGATAACATCGCGGGTTCCTTCGGTTTGTCACCGGTGCATCGCGCGCGTGGTTGCGCCTCAGGAACCCGCGCCACTCAGATGATGCCTAACTTCTTTCCAGCCTTCTCGAAGATGTCGAGAGCGCGCTGCAGCTGGTCCTTGGTGTGTATGGCCATGTAGGAGGTGCGCAGAAGCGCCATGTGTTCGGGAACCGCCGGGCTGACGACAGGATTCGTGTACACTCCGCCATCGAAGAGTTCCTTCCAGAAGCGGAAGCAAGTCTCGTCTTCGCCGATGATGACGGGAATGATGGGGGTCACCGTGTTGCCGATGTTGAAACCGAGCTGGCGGAAGCCATTCATCATGAAGTGGGCGTTTTCCCAGAGGCGCTTCACATGCTCAGGCTCTGTCTCCATTACTTCGAGCGCTGCGAGTGCGGCCATCGCGTTCGGCGCGGGGAGCGACGCGGAGAAAATGAAGGATCTGGCAGTGTGTTTGATATAGTTGATCACGTCTTTGTCACCCGCGATAAAACTGCCAAGAGAGGCAAAGCTCTTCGAGAAGGTGCCCATGATGAGGTCGACCTTGTCGGTGAGCCCAAAGTGGTAAGCTGTACCGTGTCCACCACCGAGGACGCCTATAGAGTGAGCATCGTCGACGTAGAGCCGCGTCCCATAGCGCGCGCAGATATCGACAAGTTTGGGCAGATCGACGATGTCGCTGCCCATGGAGAACACGCCATCGACCACTATAATGAGCCCGCAAAACTGGACAGGATTGGCTAGGAAATAAAGTGGACTGCTCCTCCTTGCGAGAAAAGAACAAGGAGGCATACAGTTGGGTATGAAAAAGCGGTACGACAAAGAATTCAAGGCCAAAGTAGCCGTGGAAGCCCTTAAGGGCGAAAAGACATTGCAGGAATTAGCAATTACCTATTCGGTTCATCCGAATATGGTAGCACTCTGGAAAAGGCAGCTTATGGAGAACGCATCGACGCTCTTTGAAAAAGCAGGGAAGGATAAAGCAATCGAAGAGGCAGAGCGGCAGAAGGATGAGCTCTTTAAGCAAATAGGTCAACTTCAAGTTGAGAACGAATTTCTAAAAAAAAAGTACAAACAACTGTACGGGACCGATCCAAAATGGTAGAAAAAGACCATCCAGAGCTGTCCATAGCGCAGCAATGCATAATTCTGGGGATCAGCAGATCATCCTTCTACTATGAGCCTAAGGATGTTCCGGAAGATCCAGAATTGGCGATCTTGGAAGCGATTCTCGAGGTTTTAAAAGAAAAGCCATTCTATGGCTATCGGAGAATCGCCAGGGAACTGGCTTACTTGAGCGTTACGCGAAAGCAAATCCGAAGAATCATGAGGAAAGCTCACCTTGCGGGCGATCTATCCCGGACTCCAGCTTTCAAAACCTTCCAAAGGCTCCAAGAAGTATCCTTATCTGCTTAAGGGAATAAATATCTGGCGACCAAACCAGGTATGGGCTTCGGATATCACGTACATCAAGCTTTCTGGTGGCTATGTGTATTTGGTAACAATCATTGATCTATACTCCAGGAAGGTCCTTGCCTGGCAAGTTTCTAATACCATGGATGCTCAGTTTTGTGTCGCTGCGCTTGAAGAAGCGATAGCCCATTACGGAATCCCTGGGACTTTTAACACGGATCAGGGAAGCCAGTTTACTTCTGACGCCTTTGTGTCGGTGCTGGAAGCGCATGGAATACGGATCAGTATGGATGGCGTTAACCGCGCCTTGGATAACATTTTTGTTGAGCGGTTCTGGCGATCGTTGAAGTATGAAGACATTTATCTAAAGGACTATCGGACTATGCCAGAACTAAAAGCTGGGCTTGCTCGCTACCTTAGGTTTTACAATAGCGAGCGATTCCATCAGTCCCTGGAGTATGAAACTCCAGACAGTATCTATTCGAGTAAGTTCCTGGTAAGGGAACTCATGAACGTAGCATGAGAGGAGCAGAAGTCCACCTTATTTTTCATCTTTT
>DYKH01000120.1:0-3309 GCA_020722685.1 Caldithrix sp.
AACAGGCTTAAAGAAACTGTCAAAGAACAAGCAATGATTCAATATACAGGTTACGCAAATGCGAATATGCCCTGTCATGCCGCAGGGCATATTCGCCCGCATAGGAATGATTTTTCTAAGGCAGACCGTGCTGCGACCAGGGAAGATACCTTTGGTATGACAGGCAAGGCAAAAATCATCGCGTCGAATGCGATGTGGGAAGGAGGCAAAGGATCTTTTGCATAGTCCCAGGATTCGATGACTGGGTTGCAGATTCTTCTTATTGGAACCTAATCGCTAACACAAACAGGCCCCAAGGATACGCCATCCTTGGGGGCTTTATTTTTTGAACAGGCCTTGGCCAGCTCGGTAACCGTGCCTTCGCCGCTTTAAGCCGCGCCGGGATATGCCTGGGCAGTTCTTTGCATTTCGCCGGCAGTGAGCGAATTGTGTTGAATCCGGACGTGTGGCTCCGCCGCTTGATCTGGATGGCCCACCGTTCCCGCGAATTTCGTACCCCTCCTAAAAACAAAAACCTGATTCTCATGGAATAGAAACCATTTGCTTTTCGGAAGCGAAATCTTTACTTTTTGACGTAGTAAAGTCCGGTAGAACCCATTTCCGAGAAAGGCAGACGACGATGGAAGACAAAAAGGCCGAGAACTTTCGCAATTTGGTCGTGTGGCAAAAGAGTCATCAATTGGTGCAGGAAATTTATAGAATCACCCCCAAATTCCCCAGACGCGATAAGAATGCGCTCGCGGAAAGGCTTCGAGAAACCGCGACGCAAATCCCGTGTAACATTGCCGTGGGATTCAAGAGACGTGGCAGAAATGCGAAAATTCATTACTATCGCACCTCACAATCGGCGATCGAACAACTGAGCTATCTGCTCATCCTGGCCAAGGATCTCGAATATCACCGGGCCATCGAGCCTCTTATCGAATCCACCGATTCCATCGAAAGAATGCTCAATAGACTTATTCGCTCAGTAGCCTCATCTTAAGGATGGTGGACAGAACAAGAGCATAGGGCTCAAATGACTCATTTGCTCCGTGTCCTCATTTTAAAGCCCACATCGACCTTCGCTGTTTTGATAGGAGAAAGCCCATGGACCTCCACGCCATACAGACAGCCCTCAAGGAAGCACAATTAGACGGCTGGCTTTTTTATGATTTTCATAACCGCGATGCGATCGCCGCGCGGATTCTGCACATGGATACTTCACGGTTTGCCTCCCGTCGGTGGTATTATTACATTCCGGCGGCAGGGGAACCGCAAAAATTGGTGCATCGCATCGAGCCGTGGCGCTGCGATCACTTGCCCGGCAAAAAGCACGTCTATCTGCCTTGGCAAGAACAGCACAATTTGCTCAGACAGATGCTCGGCCCGGCCAAAAGAGTGGCCATGCAGTACTCGCCCAACAATGCCATACCTTACGTGTCGATCGTCGATGGCGGCACCATCGAGTTGGTGCGCAGCTTTGGCATCGAGATCGTCTCCAGCGCCGATTTGGTCGGCATGTTCGAGGCGCACCTTTCCATGCAGGATTGGGAAAGCCACAAGCAAGCCGGCAAGGCTTTGCAGATGGTCAAGGACGAGACTTTTAGGGAAATCGGTAAACAGATCAAGGCTGGCAAGAATCCGACTGAGCACGAGATTCAGGGTTTTATGCATCGGCTGATGAAGCAGGAAGACTTGCACTGGGAAGATGGCCCCATCGTCGCTGTGAATGAGCATGCGGCGGATCCGCATTTTGAGCCAACCGCGCAGAATGCTTTCGCCATGGGAAAAGGCGATCTGGTTTTGTTGGACCTTTGGGCAAAGAAGAACCGGCCGGGCAGCATTTATTACGACATCACCTGGATGGGCTTTATTGGTGAAAGGGTTCCTGAACGTATTGAGAGCTTGTTTCAGATCCTCCGGGCCGCCCGTGATGCCGCGCTAAAGCTGGTAGAGGATAGTTTCGCGGCTGGCCGGACAATCCATGGCTGGCAAGTGGACGATGCCTGTCGCAAAGTCGTGGTCGATGCCGGCTACGGAGAATATTTTACTCATCGCACCGGCCATAGCATTGGCGAGGAGGTGCACGGCAACGGCGTCAACATCGACAATCTGGAAACCAAGGACGAGCGGAGGATATTGTTGGGCACGTGCTTTTCCATAGAGCCCGGAATTTATCTGCCGCAAGAGAAACTTGGCTTCCGAAGCGAAATCGATGTCTTTGTCACCGACGAGGGTAAGGTTGATGTTTATGGTGCCAAGCAAGAGCAAGTGATAGCGATCCTAAGCTTGTAGGTGCGTACAACAGTCAAGTGAAGGCTCGCCGGGCGAAAACCCTAAGGACAGGCAGTCTTGTTCCTTTCTCATTTACTTCATCCAATGCGCGCCTCGGCTCATGGTTGTTCTTTCGTTGCCAACGTTGATCTTCGGCAATTAAGTCATGTTTCCGGTCCTTTTTGAGAATGACGACGTCCTTGCAATCGACAAGCCGGAGGGATTGGCTTCCATTCCGGGAAGGCCTGCGGGAGAAGATTCTTTGCTTTCGCTGCTTTCGGCTGAATTATCGTACAAGGTTTTCGTAGTACATCGGTTGGACCAAGAGGTTAGCGGCGTAATACTATTTGCCAAAAACGCAGCCGCCCACAAGTTACTCAACGAGCAATTTGCCGACCGTTTAGTCAAGAAGACCTACCTCGCCTTGGTGCATGGAAGTTTGGAAACGGCTGACGGCCTGATCGACCGACCGATGCGCCATTCGGCTCCGGCCGGATGGGCGTGGATCTACGCCGAGGCAAGGATAGCAGCACTTACTTTCGGGTAGAGGAGCGGCTCAAAAATTACACGCTGGTCAAGGCGCAGCCGGCTACTGGGCGCCGCCATCAAATCCGCGTGCATTTCTACAGCATCGGCCACCCCATTGTCGGTGATTTGCTCTATGGGGATAAATCCGTACAAGCTCAATTTCCACGCTTGATGCTGCATGCGTTAGAGATCACCTTTCGACTCCCGGATGGTCGGCAGACCACCGTGACCGCTCCAATCGCCCGAACTTTTCAGGCGGTGGTTCGGACGATAAGGCGAAAGACCCATCTTGGCCGCGACGCCCAATAGCCCTCGCAATATTGCCACAACGAGTTGTAGCGAACATGCCTCGCCAACGGGCTGAGGCCCTACTCCGCATGCGAGGGAAGGAATTCCAGTTTCCGAAATTTTCGCCCAGCCATTTTGGATAAGATTGAGTTGACCGTACTGCTCGTCATAAAAGACTTATTCTTTACTCTGTTGGTGCCGGGAACCGTGGTTATTGTGATCCCTTGCGTGATACTC
>DYKH01000120.1:3409-15526 GCA_020722685.1 Caldithrix sp.
CTTTACTCTGTTGGTGCCGGGAACCGTGGTTATTGTGATCCCTTGCGTGATACTCCGCCCCACAGAGCATGCTTATCCGCTTGAGTGGCGGGTGCCTCAGTATTTGGGTACATTGTTTTTACTCTTAGGGCTGTCGATATATGTGCGCTGTCTTTGCGATTTTATCCTTGCGGGCAGGGGAACTCCGGCACCCATTGATCCCACCAAAGTACCTTGTGGCAAAGGGCCTTTATCGCTTTGTGCGCAACCCCATGTATCTTGGCGTCATCACTACCTTGTTGGGAATTGCCACGATTTTTTCATCCATCCCCTTGTTGACGCATATCGCAGCAGTCTGGGGTGGATTTCATCTGTTCGTTCTGTTCTATGAAGAACCGACTTCGACGAAAGTTCGGGGATGCTTATGAACGCTACTGTGAATCCGTTCATCGCTGGTTGCCGGGAAGCCCGTACAATGAATCACCACGATTCTCGCTCGAGGGCAACGAAGAAATAATGGAGCGCGTCCGCCGGCCGGCCAAAAAATACTCACGATCATAGCTCTGAATGGGAGAAGCTACCATGTTGCTGACAGGCTGCAATTTCTGGAAAAGTTCTGTACGAGTGCTGACGATAATTACCTGTTGTCTTGCGACCGTAGCCGGCTTTGCCGAAACGATCGCCGTCACCTCGGGATTGACGGATTATCAAGTTTTTCAACGCAACGAGGCCGACAAGGCTAACACTCAATTCTCCGGGGTGTGTACCTTGAGTGGCTCCGGCAAGCTGCACGCGCGCGTAGTTGCCATGCAAACCGGCGTGACCGTGCTCGACTGGCAAGAGGTGGGCACTTTCCAAAAAGGCAAGTTCCAAGCTTCCATCAAAGAAATTCCGGTCGGAGGTCCCTACGACATTGAGATCGCTTTTGGCGATCCCCATAAACTGTCTGTCGACAAGATACGGTTTCACAACATTCTGGTCGGCGACCTTTGGCTCCTTGCCGGCCAATCCAATATGCAGGGCGTGGGTGATCTGGCAAGCGCCGAAGAACCAAGCATTCGGGTCAACAGCTATGGCTATGACGAACAATGGCACATCGCTTCCGAGCCCTTGCACTGGCTATTGGATTCTATTGATCCGGTACATCATTTGGGATTAGAGGGTAAGCGCTTGGAGGAGGGTCGAATTGCGGCTAAGAAGGGAGCGGTGGTCGGCGCCGGACTTGGACTTCCCTTTGCGAAAGAAATGGAGCGCGCCACTGGTGTCCCCGTCGGGTTGGTGCCGTGCGCTCATGGTGGTACTTCTATGGAGCAATGGGATCCGGCGAAAAAAGAGCAAGGAGGCGGTTCGCTCTACGGCTCCATGTACCGTCGGTTTGTGGCCACCGGCTCGAAGGTTAAGGGGGTGCTTTGGTATCAAGGCGAATCGGATGCCAGTAAACAAGCAGCGCCGCTTTTCCATGATAAATTCACTCAGTTTGTCGCATCGGTGCGCAAAGATTTTCAAGCTCCCAATTTGCCTTTCTATTTCGTCCAAATCGGCCGATTTGTGGTGAGAGATGAAAACCCATATTGGAACGTTATTCGCGAGCAACAGCGGCTGTGCAGCATGGAGATACCCAACTGTCGCATGGTCACTGCCATCGATTTGGATTTGGACGATCTGATTCATGTCAGCACCGATGGGCTAAAGAGACTTGGCAAACGTCTGGCGAACATTGCCTGCAAGGATTTGTTCGGTCATACAGATTTGCAATACGGCCCGCAATTGGAGCAGATTGTGCCGGTGCCGTTTCGGGTACCGAAATATCGCATCAGCTTCACGGGAGTGAACAGAAGGCTGCAGGCCGATGGCAGGGTGAGCGGATTCTCTATTCGCGACGCCAATGAGAAAGACTTGAGAATCATCTATAAAGCGATGCTGGCCGAAGACGGACAGGGGATCGACCTTTATTTCCGTGAGCTGCCGGCGCCCGGCGCGGCCCTGTGGTACGGCTATGGGTTCGACCCCTATTGCAATGTGGTGGACGGTCGCGACATGGCTCTACCAGCCTTTGGCCCGATCTATCTGGACAATATCGGCTACGATGCGTTCATCCAGCTTGCCAAAGAGGATGTCCGTAATCCTTTTTTACGTAGCCTGTTGCCGCAAGCCTTTTCTTTCGCCGCCAAAAATTCGCAGCGTAGCGCGGAATTGTTGACGCTGGTACAAAAAGTCGTCGAGGGAACCAAACCTGCGCTCCGCGCTGAGCTTTACCCCTTCTTGTTCGCATTGGGTGATTTCTCCTATTGGGATGGCTGGATAGAGACGGCGCGCTCTGCATCCTTGGATGAACGCAAGCTCCTGGTCACCGGTTTTAGCCACGCTTCGATCTTTCCATCTCTGTCATGCAGATTCGTGACTGAATGGCAAGTTGTCGGGCCTTTCGACAACGCCAACGATCAAGGCTTTGACAAAATCTTCGGCCCTGAAAAAGGTTCGAGCAATCCGCCGTTTGCGAACGGCTTGGGCGAGCAGGTGGATTGGCAGGCCGCTACCGCTGATGACAAGGGCTATTTGGACTTTACCAAGTGCTTTCAAGCGACGCAGGACGTTGTAGCGTATGCTCTGGCCAAAGTCGATGCCAAGAGCGCTGTAGAGGTCCCCATTCTGCTGGGTAGTGATGATGCTGCGGCAGTGTGGATCAACGGCAAGCAAGTTCACCGGCAACATCTTCATCGCAGTCCGCGCCCGGCGCAAGATTTGATCATAGCAAAGCTGCAACAGGGCGTGAACGATATTTTGATCAAGGTCGATCAGACCGGCGGTGACTGGGGATTGTACCTGCAGTTGGTCGATAAGGATCACTTGCTGGCGTACAGGTAGAATTCCCCGAGAAAAAGACGACATTAATGCCTGTTCGCACTGTGTAAGTCAGAAATCCGCGAACGGGACATTTGCTGCGGATGATCACGCCTCCGGTTTTCAAAACCGATGTCGTAACGAAAAGCATTACAGGAGTCATAATTAGTTAAGAGAGACTACCGATGAAAACCCGAAATTACTTCATGCTGTATTTGGCTGCCCTGAGCCTATTCGGCAGCCAGTTTTCAGGAGGGGCTTGGGCTGCGACAAAGAACGCACGCCCAGCCAAAGATATGGGCGTCATTTCCACCTCAGCCAGTCCGCACGCCAAGCTGCACGATGTTCCCATCCATGCCGTGACTTTGGGGGATGGTTTTTGGCAACCCAGGCTACAGGCGAATCAAAGTCGCAGCATACCGGCGCTGTTGAAAGAATTGGAAGATCACGGTGTGGTGGACAATTTTCGCCGTCTTTCCGGGCACAAAAAGGTCGACCGCCGCGGCTACTTGTTCACCGATTCGGATTTGTTCAAGTGGATGGAGGCGGCAGCGTTCGTCTTGCAATCGAGTAAGGATTCTCAGCTCAAGGCAACCTTGGATGAAATGATTGATGAAGTTTTGGCTGCCCAAGGCAAGGACGGTTATCTCAACACCTACCATCAGAACGGTCTTGCCGATAAGCGCTTTACCAATTTTCGCGACAACCATGAGCTATACTGCCTCGGCCATCTCATTCAGGCGGCGATTGCCTATTACCGCGGCGCAGGTGAGCACAGGTTATTGGACGCAGCGCGTCGGTATGTCGACTATGTGATGAGCTTGTTTGGCCCCGGCAAACGCCAGTGCTTTCCCGGTCATCCGGAAATCGAGATGGCTTTGGTGGAGCTTTATCGTACCACCGGCGAGAAAAAGTACCTGGATTTTGCCGACTATTTACTCAACGGCGTCGAGGTCGCCAAGTTAGAGCAAAAGGTCAGCCAACGAGATTTTGAATATGCCTTTTCCGGTTTGCCATTCAAATCGCGCACCGAGCTGCGCAGCCATTCTGTTCGCGCCATGTATCGCTGCTGCGGTGCGGCCGATTACTTTATGGAAACAGGCGACCTTGAAACGTGGAGGGTGCTGGAGGCCTTGTGGAAAGACATGAGCCAGTATAAAATGTTTGTTACCGGCGGTGTCGGCTCACGTTACGAGACAGAGGGATTTGGCCATCCCTACGAGCTGCCCAATGAGCGGGCGTATACCGAGACTTGCGCCGCCATCGGCAGCATCATGTGGAACTGGCGCATGTTGATGGCGACCGGCGAAGCGCGCTTTGCCGAGCTGATGGAGCGGGCACTGTACAACGGTTTTCTCAGTGGCGTGTCACTGGAGGGTGATCACTACTTCTATCGCAATCCTTTGGCTTCTATGGGTGACAACGAGCGCAAGCCTTGGTACGACTGCACCTGCTGTCCGCCAAACGTCGAGAGAATGTTGGCCTCCTTACCGGGTTACCTGTACAGCACCAGCGCGGAAGGAGTCTGGGTTCACTTCTATCATAGCAGTGAGCTGAACTGGCGTCTGGAGAGCGGAGTCAATTTGAAATTGAGCCAGCAGACAAAATATCCTTGGGAGAACACGGTAGAAATTAAGGTAGAGCCTGCCAACAAATCCAGCTTCACTTTGTTTTTGCGCATTCCAGAATGGGCATCGAAGACGAGCATTACCGTCAACGGCAAGCCGTCGGAGGAATCGCCGTCGCCGGGAAGATATTCTTCTCTCCAGCGAACGTGGAAAAAGGGCGATCGGGTACGATTAGAGTTCGACATGCCGGTTCAGGCCGTGCGGGCGAACCCGCGTTTGCGCGAAGCATTGGGAAGTGTTGCTCTGCAACGCGGTCCGATCGTCTACTGTTTGGAAAGTCCTGACTATCAGGATGCGTGCATCTTCGACCTCGTTCTGCCGCTCAATCCGGAAAGGCCGTATCAAGGCTTTACCGCCCAATTCTCTCCCGAATTATTGGGTGGTGTCGTAGTTTTGGAAAAGAAGGCACTGGCATATGAGCCGTCACTGGCGGAAATGCCGTTGTACAGTTTTACCGAGATTCCCCGCCCGTCTCGCCCGGTGACCATGTTAGCCATCCCGTACTATGCTTGGGCGAATCGCGGCAAGTCGCAGATGCAGGTGTGGATTCCGTGGGTGGAAGAAAAATAGAGGTCGGCGTTAATCTTGGGAGAGGGGGCAGGAATAGCTGAATTGACCGGCTTCGCTTAACAGCGCCACAAATTTAGCTCGACAACAAGGCAAGCAACTCCTACAAAGCGAAAAGCCTCTTGGCTCGCAAATCAAGAGGCTTTTTCTTGTCCACAGCATGGCAAATTGCCGCCGCCAAAGCTATCGCCAATCGACGTTAATGATAGCCAATGTGAAATTAGCCTACCTTCGCACAAATTTGGCGGTTCAATAAATCTTCACAAGCAAGACCGTTTTTCCGGAGTACTATCGAATGACTGCGCGGAATTGGGAAAGCCGTCGTACTGCTGGAATACGCCGTTTTCTACTTCGCCGAAGCCGCGCGCTCGACCACCAGATAAATGGTTGCCAACTGCGCCGTCACCGTAATTAGATCGCGGGCCAAAGTCCAATAGTCGCGCTCCGGCTTTTCCGGCACAAAAATAGTGTCCCCAACCTCGATAATGGTATTCCGGTCCGGCTTCATCCACTCGCCGGTCCTCGCCTTAATGACCCGGATTTTGCTCTTGCGAACGTTCCAGTTGAAGCCGCCGGCTCTTTGGACATAGTACCCCATGGTGCGTCCGGGTTCATAAGGAAAAACGCCCGGGTTGACGACCTGTCCGGCAATCTTGACGGTTTTCTCCTGCGGCGGCACAACGACCAGGTCTCTATCGCGTAACAGCACATCTTGGCGCTTATCATGGCCCACGAAAAGCGCCACAAAATCCACGCCCATTCTGCCGGTTCGCTCACGGGATTTGACTTTGAAATAGTCGCGTTCCTGCTCCGTCATTTCGGGTATGGTCATCTTCTGCAGGCGCTCGAATTCCAAATCACGAATATCCTCGTATGCCCGCCGCAGTACGTAGGCATTCTGCAAAGACGCTGCCATAGTAAAGCCGCCGGCCCGGGCGATGATTTCCGAGAGATTGACATTATCGCCTTCTATCGCATAAATTCCAGGATACATCACTTCGCCGATAACCTCGACATTCTGCTTTTTATGGAATTCCGGCTTGCTGCGAACAAAGAGTCTGTCGTCGGGTTTTAAGGGCGTGTCCAGCGCCTCTTTTAACTGATCCGCGTCTTTCCAATCCAGATGGAACACGGTCCTCTGTACATCTTTAGCATTTTCTGCAAATCGAGCAAGCTCGATTTGACTTGAATCAGCGTCGGTGCTAAAACCGTGAGCCAATTCCAAAATGTCCCGGACGCGATCACCTTCGGCATATTCGAATTGGTTCGGCGCCTTTACGGCGCCACTGATGGAGACCTGCCGCACGGCCTGCTCCAGGGTGGGAACAAAGATCACGTCTCCGTCAAGCAAATAGGGATTCGCCTCCAGTTCTCCGGTGAGCTGATATTTGAGAATATCGGCGCGCAGCATCTGTTTGACTCGGCGATGTACCAGAATATTGCGCATGGAGGCCGACTGGGTTTTTAAGGCGGCTGACTCGTGAATCTCCGAAGTTTGTACCGATATGTCTTCTCGTTGCGGCGTTTCTACGCGTACTTGCTTGCTTTCCGACCGCACGTTGATAGGCTTGAGAAATCCACCGCACAATTCAATCGCTTCGGATACTCGATTCAAAGCGCTAACAGTCACGATGCCCGGCTTGAACACCGCTCCGCTCACGGTGACTCGAAAGGATCGCAACTGTGCCAAAGTGATGGTTAATTCGTTGGAAAGGTACTTGGTCCGAATCTTTTGCATTAGCTTGGTCTTTGCCTCCGCTAACGACAAATCTCGCACATCGACGCTACCAACAGATGGCACTTGCAAGCTACCTTCCGGGCTGACTCTGAGTTGGAGGCTCAACTCGGATGTTCCCGAAATGACGATGTGCAGCACGTCTCCCGGACCCAGAATATACTTTTCGGGGTCCACTGCCTGCTCAATGGCCACCGAAGACGGTAGGGCCGTTGTTTCCGGTTTTTGTAGCAGGCTTTGCAGACTTTGCAAATCCGGGCGAGTCGTGCCGATTTCTTGCGCAGTTGTAACGGCTACGAAACAAAACCAGGCGATGCTTAATAAGAGGCTTTTCTGCATAATTGGTACTCCAAAGGTCGAAAAAGTGGGGCCGCAAAGGCTTTCAGAATGAATGCGGTCCCCACGTATCAATCAACAAACAGGAGGAGAATGAGAATTGAAGGGGTTAAGGTTTCCGTATCGCCGGCGTCACGCGGATTTCTCCAGCACGTGGAGAATTCGTTGGGCGGCCAGACCATCCCAAAAAGGGGGAATTTGGTGCGAATTTGTTTGGCCGTTCATCGCACGTCGCGCGGCGTCGATGATCGCTTCCGTATTGATGCTGACCAGTCGATTGGTTCCCAATTGGATGGTAATCGGTCGCTCGGTGTTTTCGCGCAACGTCAAGCAAGGAATGCCCAAATAGGTCGTCTCTTCTTGTATCCCACCCGAGTCGGTCAACACGAGCTTTGCCTTGCTCATCAGACGCAGGAAGGGCAAGTAGCCGAGCGGCTCGATCGTGCGCAAATGTCTCATTGCAGCGATCTTTTGTGCAAAGCCGAGTTGGGCGATCATTTTGCGCGTGCGCGGATGGACTGGGAAGATGACGGGCAATTCTTCTTGAAGGATTTCTAAAGCACTCAATATGTGATTGAATTGCGCCGCGTTGTCAACATTAGATGGCCGGTGCAACGTCACCAGAACATAGTTCTTCGGCTGCAAATCCAGATCCATCAAGATGTGAGAGGCAGCGGCTTTCGGCAAATGCTGGTTCAGTGAATCGATCATGACATTGCCGACCAAGTGAATCTTTTCTTGGGGCACGCCTTCCCGACGAAGATTGTCGATACCGCTCTGCTCTGTCACGAAGAGCAGATCAGAAATGGAATCGGTCAATACTCGATTGATCTCCTCCGGCATCGTCCGATCGAAGCTTCTTAGACCGGCTTCCACATGGGCGATGGGCACATGCAATTTCGCCGCGACCAAGGCTGCGGCCAAAGTCGAGTTCACGTCGCCGACCACTAATACCCAATCCGGCCTTTCCTCCAACAGTACTTTCTCCAACCCCAACATGACCGCGGCGGTTTGTTCGGCATGGGAACCGGAGCCCACGCCCAAGTATAAATCCGGCTCCGGCAGCTCCAAATCGACAAAAAACGTTTTCGACATTTTTTCGTCATAGTGCTGCCCGGTGTGGACCAACAGCGGTGCAAATGCGTCCGAATTCATCATCAGCCGCTGTATGGGCGCGACCTTCATAAAGTTCGGTCTCGCCCCGACGATGTTGACGACCTTGAGCCTCTCCCCGCGATGATACTCTTCAGCCTGCAATTAGATTCTGATCTCCTTCATCGTCTTTGCCTACCCCGAACCTTGACAATTCTTGACCACACTTGACCATCCTTGACTGTTCACAACTCCCTTCGATAATTCCTTTTGTAGTACTCCAAATACTCGCCACTTTTCAATCGTTCCCACCACCAGCGATTGTCCCGATACCACCGAATGGTGTGAGCTAGGGCCTCGTCGAACTGATGTTTGGGCGCCCAGCCTAATTTGCGCAGCTTAGATGTGTCTACTGAATAACGTCGGTCATGTCCCAATCGATCCGGCACGTAGGTCATGAGCGTCTCCGGCTTGTCCAAAGTGTGCAGAATGCGGCTGGTTATTTCCAAATTAGTTCTTTCATTCCCTGCGCCGATATTGTACACCTGACCATTTTGACCCCGCGAGAGCAGGAAATCGATGGCATCACAATGATCCATCACATAAATCCAATCGCGCACGTTTTTCCCATCGCCGTAGATCGGCAGGCTCTTGTCATCGAGGGCATTGGTGACGAACAGCGGGATCAGTTTCTCCGGGTATTGGTAGGGCCCATAGTTATTGGAGCAGCGGGTAATGATCACCGGCAGTCCATAGGTGACAAAATAAGAGTAGGCAAGGCGGTCGGCCCCGGCTTTGGAGGCTGAATAAGGGCTGGACGGCTCCAGGACATCCGTCTCTTTGAAGGAACCGTCGAGAATGCTGCCGTACACTTCGTCCGTGCTGATTTGGATAAATCTTTTGACGCCGTGCTTGCGCGCCGCCTCCAACAGTACAAATGCACCATAGATATCGGTTTTGATAAAATCATCAGGAGCGCCAATGGATCGATCGACGTGACTTTCGGCAGCAAAGTTGACGATGATATCCACGCCCGGAACCAGCTCATTGACCATTTTTGCGTCGCAAATGTCGCCTTTGACAAAGCGATAGTTGGGTTGATCCGCGACCCCTTTGAGATTGTCCAAATTGCCGGCATAAGTCAGCTTGTCGAGGTTGATGATCTCGACGGCCTTTCCATACTTTTGCAAGAGATAGTGAATAAAGTTACTGCCGATAAATCCAGCGCCGCCCGTTACCAAGTATTTAGTCATATTCCGACCTGCCAATCTTATCCTCATCCAAAAACCTCAACCCATTCTTATGTCCCAATTGTAGGGGACTTCCGGGGAATCATACGCCACTCGGAATTCATCCGGATCGTCATATCGATACGGCTCGGTGACGATGTTGATGACAATTGCCTCTGCTTCGGAAATGCACTTCCAGCCATGATAAACTCCCACCGGCACGTGTAGCAAAACGGGATTGAACTCGCCGGCAAAAAACTCGTTGACTTGCCCTTTCGTCGCCGATTCCTTGCGGGCATCGTAAAGAACGATCTTGAGCATGCCTTTGATCACCACGATATTGTCGGCCTGCAGCTTGTGATAGTGCCATCCCTTGATGACGCCGGGATAGGTGGTGGTCATGTAGACTTGACCGAACTTGCTGAACACCTCATCATCGCAGCGCAGCATTTCCATGAGACGGCCGCGCTCATCGGGAATGACACGAAGCTTCTTAACGACTACTCCATCAATCAAGTTAGCTCCTTTCTTGAAACGGTGCAAAATGTACAAACGTAGCGCCTAAAAGTCAAACCCTTTATTGGCCATTGCCTTGAACCTGGAAAATTGTTCCATCTACCGATTGCGCCGCCGGCGCCTTGGCGACCTTCAAGGAGCTCCTGAAAACGACCGCGTACAGACTGAGCGGCTGTCGCAACAGGTCGGCGGGACGCGATTTGATTTCCAAAGCAATCAGCGAAAAATCTCCGTCAGCTAAGCTGAAACCCGAGCAGACGGATCAAGGCACGATGCCGCCCTGCGAGCTATTGGATGTGATCTTAGCGCTAGATCGAAGAGCAGATGAGAGTGGTTGAGAATATTGCATAAAAAGTTGAGGCTGACATCGTGCGAAGAGAGAGGCGAACAGTCGATCTGAGCGAGTACAAACGCAGACGAGCCGCCGCGGAAGCCGAGATCACCTCGCGTGTCTATGTCAAGGATTGCGGTCTGCCGATTACCACGCGCTACTTGGTGAGATGGCATCTTGGCACTTACTCGTCCGCTTAACCAAGAATCAGTCGGTTTTGCCTCTTCAGATGGAAAGAAGCCTTGAATCTGCTGCAAAGCGGCAGTAGCAGTGCAGTTGTTCGACCATGACAGCCATGGATTTCTAAAGTCGCCGAATTTTTGGGCTTCATTCTCAGGATTTTCTCTCTAGAGCTGCTCTTCGCCCTTTGGCAAATCCAACAGCAAAGACGGACAGTACGATCAGAGCGAGCGGCGAAAGTATGACAAACTTGAGAAAATTGGTCGGACTGTAGCGCAACAATCGACCGGCAATGGCGGCAATTTTGAAAAGGGGCAAAAAGGGGATGAGCCACGGATGGCGCAGGAGGATTTTTCCTTTTTGCGCGAATTTTTCCCTACTCATCGCCGCGCCGAAGCCCAACTCATACTGATTGCGGAAGATGCGTCTGAGGTTTGTTCGGTTGCGATGCCAAATGATCGCTTCGGGCTGGTTGAAAAGGGTCTCTCCTTTTTGTTTGAGCTGGCGCGTATAGAGACTATCACTCCCTTTCACCTGATCGGCAAACAGTCCATGATCGGCAAAAACTTGACGGTCAAGTGAGACGTTGCCGGTGCCAAAATGAGTTTTCTTGGTAGTTTTCCAGGGCGTCAACAGGTCGCTGAATTCGAGCAGATAGTCCAACGTTCCGGTGACGCTGAAAGGCGTGCCGTTGCGAACCATCCCACCTACGACGCGGTAGCCTTGCCGGTGCGACTCGACCAATCGTTGCAGCCAGTGCCTGTCCACGACGCAATCGGTATCGGTAAAAGCCAGGTATCTTCCTTTAGCCTCTTTGATGGCGACATTGCGTGCTGCGCCAGGAAATGCCCGTCGTGGTAGCTTGATGACTTTTATATTCGGAAATTTCTCTCTAACCAATTCGGCCGTGTCATTTGGTGAGGAATCGACTACGATCACCTCAAAGGAAAAGTCCGTTTCTTGCATCAAGACGGAATTTAGGGCGTCGAAAATGTGGCGTTTCTGATTGTAGGAGGGAATGATGACGGTTGCTTCGGCCTCGGTGCCCGCTTGCATGAAGATTTCCTAAACTAAGGTCAAATCGATAGAGCTTGTTGCGTTTTTTCCTAATGTACCCGCAGCGCCGGGCTCTTGCGTATGAGAACTTGTTTCCATAGATGGCAACGTCATTCGCTGGACATGGCTGCAACTCACGATTTGCGCCGATGGGACGTTCGATTGGAAGGAATGCCGCGGAGATAGAAAAGCCCACGTGTGCGGGCCTCTGGTTTGAAGGAGTGTGCGCCCACAAGGAATCGAACCTTGAACCTATCCGCCAATGGCGGATTGCTCTGCCAATTTTCCCTGCAACCACAGCCGTCCCTGACCACTCTTGAGGTATTTCTCCCGCTCCATCGCCTTTGATCTGGTTTCATGTCTCTCTGAATAGATTAATCGTCTTGCGCCCATTTTACGAGTGTAGGGACTCTTACCATTTTTGTGTTCTTCAAGGCGACGTTCCAGATTGTTTGTTTGGCCGACATATCGCCGTCCGTTTTCCAACTCGAGGACATAAAGCCAATAGGATTTGCCTTCCAAACCTACCTCCCTAATGAAAAAACCCACGATGGTGGGCCTCAGGTTTGAACGAGTGTGCGCCCACAAGGAATCGAACCTTGAACCTATCCGCCAATGGCGGATTGC
>DYKH01000483.1 GCA_020722685.1 Caldithrix sp.
AACCCGGAGCGCTACGATCCCGACGACGGGTCGGTGTTGGATTGGTGATCGAAGCAGAGAAGGAAGTATTTGATTTTTGGTTAGGTCAATCTATTCCTGGTGGACTATCAAGGTAACGAATGGCCCTGGTGATGTGGTTTTTCTACCACGAATGCTGGAGAGCCTGGATACGCCCGATTGGGAGGTGAGTATGCCGGCCCCTGGGGATATGTTCGCTTCCTGGGTCATCCACGACCTGTGGCACATCCAGCAACTGGTACAAATCCGTCGGGCGTACACCATCGCCCAGGTCGCGCCGTATGATGTGTGCTACGCGGGAGAATTGTAGTCCTTAGAAAAAGTTTTCATTGACAATGAAAACTTTTTATCATATAATTTCATTATGAGTGAAAACCCTTGGCGATTGAAGTGGAGCAACGATCAAATTCGGGCGCTCTTGCTGGAACAATTCGAGACGTTCCGGCAAGTCGATACCGGCATTCTTCGTGAGCGGTTAGCTGAAGTTGAACGCGCTGCCCCACTGCCGCACGCAGTCGTTATTTCAGGATTGCGGCGAGCCGGTAAATCCACGCTGCTCGCGCAAATGGCACCCAAGCTGGGCTGGGATCAGTTTTACTACCTCAATTTCGAAGATGACCGCTTTCTTGGCTTTCAAGCTGAAGATGCTAACGCTGTGTACCAAATCCTGGTCGAACTTTTCGGAGAACGCAAGACCTTTATCGTGGATGAAATTCAAAACATCCCGGAATGGGAACGTTTTGTGCGCCGTTTCATGGATATGGGGTTCAAGTTTTACATCACCGGATCGAATGCATCTCTGCTTAGCCGTGAATTGGGCAGTCGCTTGACCGGGCGTTATGTGCCTATCGAGTTGTTTCCCTTTTCGTTCGCCGAATTTATGCGTTTTCGGGACTATGCGCTGCCCGATACAGCGCGGATGACCACGGCCGATAAGGGATTGTTACGCCGTCATCTGGATGAGTATTTAGAGTTCGGGGGAATCCCGGAACCGCTCAAGTATCCCGACTTGCCATTACTCCGCATTTTGTATGACGATGTGATCTACAGGGATATAGCCGTCCGCTACAGCATCGCAGAGGTTGGCGCGCTCAAGGAACTTGCGTTTTACCTGCTGAGTAATCCGTCAAGTCTGGTGTCGTACAACAAACTCCGGCAACACCTGCATCTGGGCAGTGTAAACACGGTCAAAAACTACGTCGAATATCTCGAAAACAGTTGGTTGATCTTCACCGTGAACGTGTACGATTACTCGGTCAAGCGCCAGCAAATCGCCCCCAAAAAAGTCTATTGCATCGATGCCGGCCTTGCTAACAGCATTGGCTTTGCGTTCTCCGCTAACGCCGGCAAGCTATTGGAGAATCTGGTTTTTCTGGCGCTGCGGCGTAGAACAAAGGAAATTTACTATTACGTTTCTCCATCAGGATACGAGGTGGATTTCTATCTGCCAGAGACCCGCGAGTTGTTCCAGGTGGCGCAAAACATAGCGTCTCCACCTACGCGTGAAAGAGAGGTCCGCGCCTTGCGCGATGCGTTGCAAGCACTGCATCTACCCCATGGAACAATTCTCACCGATGCAAATCTGGACCCTATCGAGGAGGATGATCTTACGATAGAAATCCGCTCACTGGCCGAATGGCTTATCTGATTGACAGTTTCGGCGTGGAAACACAGAGGACACAGCGTTTCCTAAACTTTCAACTTCTAACTTGGAACTTTCAACGATTGAAGGAGACCAATCTATGAAATTCACCGATGGCTATTGGGGTATTCGAGAAGGTGTGACGCCGCATTACGCGGTGCACGTGTACGACGTTGAGGTGGAACCCGCCGCGCTGACAGTCTACGCGCCGACCCGGCGGATCAATCACCGCGGTGACACGCTCAACCTGCCGGTGCTCACGGCACGCTTCTCAGCGCCAATGGAGAACGTCATCCGCGTGCAGGTGTGGCATCACAAAGGCGGGCAACCGCGCAAGCCGGAATTCACGCTGTACCCGCAGCCTGCGCCAAATGTCGTCATCCACAACGACGAACAAGCCGCTACGCTGACGACCGGACAATTGACGGCGCGCATCGAGAAGGCCGGGGACTGGAAAGTGCAGTTCAAAGACGGCGACAAAGTCATCACGGAGAGTGGCTGGCGCGCGCTGGGCATCGTGGATACTGCTGAAGGGCGCTTCATCCACGAACAGTTGGCGCTCGGGGTGGGGGAGTGCGTCTACGGGCTGGGCGAGCGTTTCACGCCGTTCGTCAAAAACGGTCAG
>DYKH01000121.1 GCA_020722685.1 Caldithrix sp.
AATTTTTTGAGGTTGAATATTATGAGAAGTAATTTGGATACTACGGAAATAGAAATATCGGTACCTCTGCCCAAGATATTCGAAAGTCTTGCTCACCTTCCATTAGAAAAGCAATTGGAGGCACTAAAGTTCTTACAACAACAGGTACGGCAAAAAGGCGGTGTTTATGACAATGGCTTTCTCGCTTCTGAGATGGGCCGATATATCGTTCAGGAGGCGGATCAAGAACTTTCACTTGAAGAGGTAGAGAAAGCTCTGTCCAGTTACAAAGGTAGTGTCTCCGATCTGGTGACCGCTCTTCGCGAGGAACGCTAGTGCCCTTTTATTTTCTGGATACCAATGTCGTTGTCAAGTTTTATCATGCTGAGAAAGGAACGGAGGCCATTCGCCGGTTATCTCAGTCCAGAGAAAACAGCCTATTGCTGTCAGACCTATCGATTGTCGAGACCATCTCTACCTTCGCCAGATTATGCAGAATGCATGAGATTACCCGGGATGCGTTTTCCAAGTTGCGGAGAAGGTTTTTTGCCGACATAGCAAATGGTAAATTCCTCATCGAGCGTCTCGGAACAGAGCACGGAACACACGCCATTAAGCTGATTGTCAAGTGCGCCCCAGCTAATTCTTTGAGGACACTTGATGCCCTGCAATTTGCTGTGGCCAAAGAGCTGAATTCGCAAAGTCGGCTTGACTACTTTCTTAGCTCTGATGCAAAACTAATGGCCGTAGTTGAAAAGGAAAAAATCAGGTGTATCAATCCGGAGGACACCAGTGTCGCCTGATCATGAGAATTAGGAAGGCAACTTGTCACCGAATGTAGCACCCACCAATTGAGTGACAATTCTGCATCCGTTGAAAATCGGTGCAGGCGAATCGTCAAGAGTAGGAGAATTATTCTACATTGAGTTCGATACCTATTGATCACGGAATGATGTTAGCCGCCCTACTTTTCGTCCTAGGGTTGATCGGCGTCTTGGTACGCCGAAACATCATCTTCATTCTAATGTCCATCGAGATCATGCTCAACGCCGCGGGACTGGCATTCATCGTCGCCGGCGCCCGCTGGGGCCAGCCGGACGGACAAGTGATGTTCCTTTTCATTCTCACGACGGCGGCAGCGGAAGTGGCCGTTGGCTTGGCCTTGGTAC
Source organism: Caldithrix sp. (assembly GCA_020722685.1). The sequence goes on from DYKH01000121.1 coordinate 1,149, forward strand.
TTTTGCTCTATCGCCAGCACAAGACCTTGGACGTAGACGCCGCCAGCAAAATGCGAGGCTGATAGGCCGTATTTGCTGTTTGATCCGACTTTTGGATTAGGATATTTTTGATTCGGAGTTCTGAAAACCGACCTTTTAGAGGTATTCATGTTTGAATTGTTGTGGCTAATCCCGACTCTGCCATTCGCCGGCTTTCTGATCTTGGCCCTCTTTGGGAAAAGGCTGTCCCAAAGGGCTGTGGCATCCCTTGGCGTCGGCTCGGTGGGCATTTCCGCCTTGATCACCATCTGGATCGGCATCCGTTTCATTTCCTCCCCCCTGGAAGGCGGCGCATTCACTCAGACCTTGTGGACCTGGCTGCAAGTAGGCGATTTTGCTCCCCATATCGCACTACGTTTGGATGCTCTGTCGCTGGTCATGAGTTTTGTGGTGACGGTCGTTGGCTTTCTCATTCATCTGTATTCAGCGGAATTCATGCAGACGGAGGAAGGCTACAGCCGGTTCTTCGCCTACATGAATCTGTTCGTCGGCGCCATGTTGATGCTGGTCCTGGGCGATAACTTGTTGCTGCTCTACCTCGGCTGGGAAGGGGTCGGCCTGTGCAGTTTTCTGCTCATTGGTTTTTGGTATCAGGATGAAAATAATTCTCGTGCGGCGCGCAAGGCCTTCATCGTCACCCGCGTGGGTGACACTTCGATGGCAATCGGCCTGTTCCTGCTTTATAATCATCTGGGCACGCTAAACATACAGGAATTGATGCAAAGAGCCGGGCAGCAGTGGCCGATTGGTTCCACTTTAGCCGTTGCAGCGGCAGCTTTGCTGCTAGGCGGCGCCGTGGGCAAATCCGCCCAGTTGCCTTTGCAGACCTGGCTCCCCGATGCCATGGCTGGCCCGTCACCAGTCAGTGCCCTCATCCATGCCGCCACGATGGTCACCGCCGGCGTGTATCTTATTGCTCGCACCCACGTTCTGTTCGAGCTGGCGCCCGTCGTGCAGTCCGCGGTGGCCGTCATTGGTGCGCTGACTTTGCTCCTTGCAGGATTTAGCGCCCTCACCCAATGGGACTTGAAGCGGGTCCTCGCCTATTCCACCATCAGCCAAATCGGCTACATGTTTCTGGCATTGGGCCTCGGCGCCTGGTCAGCGGCGATCTTCCATTTCATGACGCACGCCTTTTTCAAAGCGCTGCTCTTTCTTGCCGGCGGCGTGGTCATCCTTTGCCTGCATCACGAGCACAATATGTTCAAAATGGGCGGTCTGAGAAAAGAGCTCCCGGTGGTCTATTGGACTTTTCTCATCGGCGCTGCGTCCTTGGCGGCCTTGCCGCTGGTGACAGCCGGATTCTATAGCAAGGATTTGATCCTCTGGCTGGCATGGGCAGGAGAAAAAGGCCATCCCTGGCTATGGGCGGCCGGATTTACCGGCGCGTTGATGACTGGCATATATACCTTTCGCATGGTGTTCTTAACGTTTTTCGGCGAAGCCAAAGGTCACCTGACTCACCATCCCGGCAGACGTATGGAAATTCCGCTGGTGGTACTGGCAATTTTTTCAGTTATCGGCGGCTTTGTCGAGCTTCCCGAAACTCTGGGGCATTTGCCCCTGTTCTCGAAGTTTGTCGAATCGACTCTTCCGGCCACCCATGCCGGGCACTTTGCCATCACCACGGAGCTGCTATTCCAGATCATCGCCGCAGCAGCCTCTTTGTTGGGCGTTTATGTGGCGTATGTCTTTTTTGTGCGCAAACCGCAGCTCGCTGATCAACTTCTCCGACCGGCGCTATTTTCCGGTTTGCACCGTTTTTGGTTTTCCGGCTGGGGATTCGATTGGTTGTATGACCGGCTTTTTGTGCGGCCTTTCGTTTGGATTGCTCGCACTAACAAGAACGACTTTTTTGACTTGATCTATACGGGCATTGCCGCTCTTAATCAATTATTGCATCGCCTGACCGTGCGCACCCAAAGCGGCCAGACGCGCTGGTATGCCGCCGGAATCGCCTTGGGTGCGGTGATCGTTTTTGCCATCGTAATCTTTCTGCAGAATCCGTAAGACGATTAGAGCGTAGTGGAAGGCATTTCGTTGGCAGTGGGCTTGGCAGGTTGCCTCAGTGGCTTGTGCCCAATTTTCGTCGGGCCGTATGGCGAAAACCTTCCGTGTGTGATTGGCTTTTAGCAGGTAAAAGCATGATTCTGACAATTCTCATATTGATTCCACTTGTAGGTGGATTGCTCGCCTGGTTAGTCAGCCGCTGGAGCGGGCAACTGCCGCGCTGGGTTTCACTGTTGGTGGTAGCTGCTGATCTGGTGTTGGTGGTCAGCCTTTGGCAACAACATCCCGGTGGAGTTGGACTATCATCAAACGCAGCGTGGCTCATCGAGGAGAACCAAGCATGGATTCCTCAATTCGGTATCCAGTTCCACCTCGCTTTGGATGGATTGAGCCTGCTGATGGTACTGCTCACGGCCTTCCTTGGCTTTCTTTCGGTGCTGATTTCCTGGACGGAAATCAAGGAGCGCGTCGGCTTTTTTCATTTCAATCTCCTCTGGATTCTCGCCGGCATCCTCGGCGTCTTCTTGGCTTTGGATTTGTTCCTGTTCTATTTCTTTTGGGAAATGATGCTCATCCCGATGTATTTCCTCATCAGCATTTGGGGACATGAGCGGCGGATTTATGCGGCGGTCAAGTTCTTCATCTTCACCCAGGCCAGCGGTTTGCTGATGCTGCTGGCAATTCTCGCACTGTATTTCATTCACGGTAAAAATACCGGCGTTTACACCTTCGATTACACGCAATTGCTTGGCACCTACATTCCGCCGGCGACAGCCACCTGGCTGATGCTTGGATTCCTGGTTGCATTTTTGGTAAAACTGCCCGCAGTGCCCTTTCACAACTGGCTGCCGGATGCACACACCGAGGCGCCGACTGCCGGCAGCGTCATACTGGCCGGACTGTTGTTAAAGACCGGGGCGTACGGATTGCTGCGCTTCGTGCTGCCGCTTTTTCCGGAAGCTGCGAAAAGCTTTGCCTCCGTAGCCATGCCGTTGGCAGTGGTGGGCATTCTTTATGGTGCGGTGGTCGCTTTCGCACAGACCGATCTCAAGCGCATGGTTGCCTATACCAGCGTCAGTCACATGGGCTTTGTGCTATTAGGCGTCTTTGCCTGGAACGAGCTGGCCTTGCAAGGCGTGGTGATGCAGATGATCTGTCATGGCATCAGCACGGGAGCGCTGTTCATTTTGGTGGGCGCCCTGCAGGAACGCATTCATACGCGTGACATCGGCTTGATGGGCGGCCTGTGGGCCCAAGTCCCACGCATGGCCGGCGTCGGCCTGCTTTTTGCCATGGCCTCTTTGGGACTGCCGGGATTGGGAAATTTCGTCGCGGAAATTCTGGTGCTCATGGGTTCCTATCGCGCCAGCGTCAGCATGACTTCGTTGGCCACAGTGGGATTGGTCGCCGCCACCATTTATTCTCTCTGGATGTTTCAGCGCGCCTTTCACGGCCCGAAATTGAAGGAATGGGCTTTAGCGGACCTCGGGAAACGGGAGATGCTGGTGATGGGCGTTTTGATCGTTGCGATTGTTTGGCTGGGTCTCTATCCGCAGCCGGTGTTGAATACAGCCAGGCTGGCACTCCAAAGCATACAGAGTGTCGCCATAAAATAAATCACGGTTAGCGAAGGTGATCAAAGGAAGACATTTTATCGTTTGCCTTAAGAGTTAAAAATAGCTATATTTTTTTGGACATGTTTGCTGACTACACGGGTCAGGCGACCCTATTTGGCTGAGAAGCTTTGGAATCGTTTCTCTGGTTTAAAATCGGTTGCGATTCGAATCTGCCACGGAGTATGAGAAATCTGGCGGTTCTAAGAGGTATTAAGCAAATGTCCGTAGATTAAAATGCTCATCGTGCATTCACATAATGGCATCCCAATTCGTTTAACCGAAGAACGATGGCAGCATATTGTGCTACGCCACCCCGAAATGCAGGAACTACAAGAGATGGTCGCAGAAACTCTGGCCAGTCCGCATATCATTCAACAAGGGGATGCCGGCGAATTGATTGCGCTTCGGTTCTATGCCGAGGCGCCCGTAATAAACAAATTTGTGGTGGTGATTTACAGAGAGACTAGCCAAGATGACGGATTTATTCTGACCGCCTATTTGAGCAACTTTCCCAATAACAGGAGAACGACGATATGGAAGCAATAAAAATTCTAAAATCCTCAAGAATTGATTGGGATTATGATGAACAAGCGGATGTACTGTACCTCTCAATTGGAGCGCCGAAAAAGGCAATTGGCATGGATATTGGCGATGGAGTTATTTTGCGTTACGATGAAACTCATAATGAAATCGTTGGCCTTACTTTGGTTGGGCTTCGTGAGAGGATTGCCAAAAGTTCTGCAAGAGGAAACTAAATTTCATTAAGGCATAGAATGACATTAAATTTGACACTCCTGATTCCTCTTCTTCTCCTCGCCGCTGCATCTGTTATACTGATGTTGGTAATTGCCTTTTACCGAAGCCATCGAACCACCTTTGCATTAGCTGCCTTAGGACTAATAGGGGCTTTGGCCGTACTACACATGAACCGCTTCGCAGCGTCTTTCCAGATAACGCCGCTTGTAATTGTAGACAACTTTGCTCGTTTTTATTGGGGATTAATCTTGCTAGCTACGCTTGCGGTTGTCTTTCTATCTTACGGCTACCTCAAACACCGGCAAGAGCAGAAGGAAGAGTACTACTTGCTATTGCTCTTGGCGGCATTGGGTTCCGCGATTTTGGCTGCCAGTAGTCACTTCGCCTCTTTCTTTCTCGGTCTGGAGCTGCTCAGTGTCTCCCTCTATGTGTTACTGGGATACACTCGCACGCAGGAACGCAGCGTAGAAGCCGCCACCAAATACCTCGTCCTCGCGGCGGCATCGACGGCATTTCTCCTCTTTGGCATGGCGCTCATTTATGCCGAAACCGGCACCATGGATTTCTACTCCTTAACACTGCGAGTGCCATGGGGGATTGGGCAGCGGCAATTCGCCTTTGCCGGATTGGCCATGATGATTGTCGGCATCGGCTTCAAGCTGGCGGTGGTACCCTTCCATTGGTGGACGCCTGACGTTTATGAAGGAGCTCCGGCGCCGGTCACGGCCTTCGTTGCCTCGGTGTCTAAAGGCGGGGTGTTCGCCTTACTCCTGCGCTTCTCAGTTGCGGCGGACGTTCTCAGCTATCATTCGATCTTCTTCCTATTCTCCGCGATTGCCATCGCGTCGATGTTCGCCGGCAACTGGCTGGCTTTGCAGCAAAACAACGTCAAACGCATACTGGCTTACTCATCCATCGCTCATCTCGGCTACCTCTTGGTCGCTTTCTTGTCCAGCGGAGCCAACGCGGTGCTGGCGGCGACGTTTTATTTGGTCGCCTATTTCATCACCACCCTTGGCGCCTTCGGTGTCATCGCCCTCCTTTCGACCCCGAATGGTGAACCCGATCGCATTGAAAACTACCGCGGCTTAGGCTGGCGTCGCCCGTGGATTGCCGCAGTTTTAACCGCCATGCTGTTCTCTTTAGCCGGCATTCCCCTGACGGCCGGATTTGTCGGCAAGTTCTATGTGGTCGTTGCCGGCGTCGGCACGGCCTTGTGGTTGCTGGTCATCGCTCTCGTTATCAACAGTGCCATTGGCTTGTACTACTACTTGCGAATCGTCATAGCGATGTACTCGCACGAAGAATCGCAAACAGAGTTACCCTCCTCGCCGGTGTCGCTGGCCGGAAGCGCCGTTCTGGCAGCACTCACCCTGCTTTTGATCTGGTTAGGTGTTTACCCGGCGCCGCTGATGCTATGGCTGCAAAGTATCGTGCGGTAGGACCGGATCGGCCATCGCGGTCAGGCTGGGCGGCGGCGCGCCGACTAGTAAATTTCTGGTAACGTTCTGGGGGCTGTACCCTCCCGCAAGGCCCACTTGCATCGAGGTGGGGCCATTCGTCTATCTTGTGCATTTGTCTCTCCATCAGGGTTCTCATCATCCCACGAAAGCAACTGTGCCCTTGCCATGCCGCCCGGCTTGGCCATATTATCGCCCGGCCATTGGCAGCTTCCCCCCTCCCTTGGGTGTTGAACCTTGGACGGTGAGTCTGAGGCGCCGCAGGCTCAGCAATCCATCGAAAAAGTAGATCACAGGAAATGATTACTACCAGGCAAAATTTTGTTTGGCGCTTGACAAATAATTTTCATAACTTGATAGTCGATTTTTTAGCTTTACACTTTTCATTCGAAGGAATTCGAGCAGAGAATGGAAATTAAGATTGACCGAGTAAGGCACTTTGCGAATCCGAAAGCCTTCAGACGCGGCAGTCTACTCTATAAGCAGAATCGAGTGGTGCTAAAAACCATCGATGACGATCACTTTGAAGCCAGCGTTCTGGTGGAAGGCAGGTCCTATCAAGTCATCGGTAAGAAAAAAGACCGGAGAATCATGGCCGGCTGCACCTGCGGCTTTAGCTATTGGGGCAGTTGCGAGCACGTGGTGGCGACCTTATTGACGGCGCATGACTATTACGAGCAAATTCGCCAAGATAAAGTCGAGGACAAATCACAGCAGAATTGGCAAGTTTTCTTCAAAAGGCTCGGTGAAAAGCGGCAGCTTTACCCTTCGGCCTACAGGCTGAGACCGCAATGGCAAATCGTGTATCGACTATCTCTTCACGATGAGTATTGGACCATCGCGCCGCGCAAAGCCTATTTGCGCAAGGACGGGCAGCTTGGACGTCTCATTCATGTGGGTAACTTGGATATCGAAAGCACCGAAACGCAATTCGCGCCCAATGACCCGTTTATCCTCACCTACTTGGCGCAAAATGAGAATGCCTATTCTCCCTCCCACGGTTACCGGTCATTTCAATACGAAGATTACCCCGCCTATCATTTCAAATACGGCAGCAAGATTGGTAGGCTCTTTGAGTTGCTGCAAGACAGCACCCTTTTGCTCGGCAAGTCAGATTCCTCGAACTCACCCCTATCGATCCTTCCAGAATGCAGCCGGATTGAGGCACAATTAACGGAACAGGGCGACACCTACCTATTCACTCCCTTCCTTGTCTCCAAGGACGGCAGAGAACCGGTCGATGAACGATTCCGCGTGTTGACCGGCTATCCAACTTGGATTTTGCAGGATCACAGCCTTTTTCGCGTGGAAAATCCCGAAGGTACGGAACTGCTGCTGCCCTTTACCCGGCAGCTCCTCACCGTGAGTATTCCCAAAGCAGAATTCCCTCTATTTATCGAGAGTATTTTCCCCCGGCTGTCTCTTGCTTCAACTCTGCGGCTTCCGGAGAGCCTGCCGGTACGAGAGGTTTCCCAAATCACCAAAAAGCGCATCTACCTTCAGGAGGCCAGTAACCAATTGCTGGTGTTCCTAAGACTGGTCTATGACGAATTCGAAGTGGATTTTCACGAGTCATCGGTCGAGCTTTTCAGAGCGGCTCCGCAAGGACAGGCGGTGATAAGAATTCAGCGAGACATGGAAACGGAGAATCAGCTTTGGCAGCAATTGTTATGCACCGGCCTCAAATCTCGCCCCCTAGGCGGCGCCCGGATTCCCGACGCCAGGGCTTTGCCTTGGATGTTCGAAAACATTCCCAAATTCTTCCAAGCAGGTTTTGAAATCTTTGGGCGGGAAAATCTCCGCAAATACAAAGTTCGCACCGGCACGCCCAATGTCAAGGTGGCGGTCTCCTCGGAAATTGATTGGTTCGATCTCCGTTTGGAAATCGACATCGAAGGCGTCTTGCTGTCGATCAAAGAGCTTAAGAAAGCGATTTCTCATCGCCAAAGATACGTCAAGCTGGCCGATGGCAGCATTGGCAAGCTTACCGAAGAATGGTTCAAGAGATTTCAACACCTGTTCAATTTCGCCGACGTCAAAGCTGATGCCATCCACGTTCCTCGGTTTCACGTGACGCTAATCGACGTCCTGTTCGATGAAGCCGTTAGCAAAAAGGTCGATGACCAATACCATCAGAGTCTGGCGCTGTTGCAGCAGTTCAACGGCGTGCAGTCCAAGCAACTGCCGGCAAAGATGGAGAATGTTCTACGCCCTTATCAAAAAGCGGGCTATGACTGGCTCTATTTCCTGCACGACTATTCTTTCGGCGGCTGCCTGGCAGACGACATGGGCCTGGGCAAAACCCTGCAAGCTTTGACGCTTCTGCTCAAAGAAAAAGAGAACGGCAATACCACTCCCAGTCTGATCGTTTGTCCCACTTCCGTCGTCTTCAATTGGGAAAAGGAAGTACAAAAGTTCACCCCCGAATTGCGCGTCCTCATCCACGCGGGTATGGATCGTGATAGACACACGGAGGATTTCTCCGGCTATGACATTATTCTGACCAGCTACGGGCTGTTGCGCCGAGACATCGTTTTCTTGAAAGATTTCAAGTTTCACTACGTCATTTTGGACGAATCACAAAAGATCAAGAACCCCTTGTCGCAAACGGCCAAGGCGGCCCGCATTCTTCAGGCGCAGCACAGATTGGTGCTAACCGGAACACCAGTAGAGAACAACACCGTCGAGCTGTGGTCGCAGTTTTCCTTTTTGAATCATGGCTTACTGGGATCGTTGAACTATTTTCGAGAATATTTTACCAATCCCATCGAGAAGAAAAAGGATGAAGAAGCGGCGGCGTTCTTGAAAAAGCTTATCTTTCCTTTTGTCATGCGGCGAACCAAAGAGCACGTGGCTCCGGAGCTGCCGGAAAAAGTCGAGCAGTTTTACTACTGCGGTATGAATCCTGAGCAGGAGCGATTGTACCATTATTGGCGTGACTATTTTCGCGCGATGATTCTCAGCAAAATCGATGAAGTTGGCTTGGATAAAAGCCGCATGAACATCCTCGAAGGCTTGGTCAAGCTGCGTCAAATCGCCTGCCATCCTTACTTGGTCGATCATAGCATAGAGGAGGATTCCGCCAAGTTCGAATCGCTCAAAGAGTTGACCGAAAACATCTTGGCGGAAAATCACAAGGTGCTGATCTTTTCGCAATTCGTCAAAATGCTCACCCTCATCCGCAAGCATTTGGATGAAAACGGTATTGCCTACGAGTATTTAGATGGGCATACCATTGACCGGGAAAAGCATGTCAATCGCTTTCAAACGGACGAAAAGATCAAAGTCTTTCTTATCAGTCTGAAGGCGGGCGGTACCGGCCTCAATTTGACGGCGGCAGACTATGTGATCCTGTACGATCCGTGGTGGAATCCCGCCGTGGAGATACAAGCTGCCGACCGGGCGCACCGTATCGGCCAGGACAAAAAGGTCTTTGTCTACCGTCTCATCACCAAGGGATCGGTGGAGGAGAAGATGCTCGACCTGCAGGAGAAAAAGAAAAATTTGGTTTCGACTTTGATTTCCACGGATGGCGGATTTTTCAAGACCCTGAGTCGCGAGGACATTGAGGTTCTGTTCAGCTGATGCCGACGATCGCACTTTTTTTGGGGGGGGACTATGCGTGGCATCCGAGTCATCATTCTCCGGGGCAAGTTCTCGCCTTCTGGGGTGTTTAAAAATGTAAAAGAAAAATCATCGGACGGTAGATGCGGGACGAGGAACTTATCCGACAATTTCAACAGGGAAATGAGCAAGCCTTTGATGAGCTGGTCCGGCGCTACCAGGGTCAAGTGCACAGTACTTGTTATCGGTTTCTCAACGATGTTCAAGATTCCCAGGACGCCGCTCAGGACATTTTTGTCAAGGTCTACGCCGCCGTTCGTCAGTTTAAGCCGGAGGCCAAGTTCTCCACCTGGCTTTACCGCGTAATAATAAATCACTGCCTGAACGTGCTGCGCGCGCGCAAACGCCGCCAGTGGCTGTCCACTTTTACCTCACGGGAAAAGCGGGGCATTCTCGACCACTTCTCGGTGGCAGATGAAGACGGCAATCCGGGCACGGATTTGGAAAAGGCAGAGCGAATCCGCGCGGTGCGAAGGGCCATCGATTCTCTGAATAGCGAACAAAAGACCGCCGTCATACTGCATCGGTATCAGGGTCTTTCCTACCAAGAAATAGCGGACATCATGCAGACAAGCATCGCCTCGGTTGAGTCGCGACTGCATCGGGCAAAACTGGCGCTTGGTCGCATGCTGGCTGACTATCTCAAAGATGATTGAGTTTTGAAAAATGCCGGACGATAAAATTTCAAAGCGCCCGTATTTTCATGGCAAGTCTTACCTCATGCCGGTGTTCAATAGACAGAGTGAATAAGATGATCTGCAAAAAAGTACAAAATCGGCTATCTGCTTATCTGGACGGTGAGCTGGACGCACGGACAAGTTCTCAAATCGCCCTTCACCTCCAAGAGTGCCCGAACTGCCACCTTGAATTTGAGAGGCTGCAAAAGCTGAACGCTTTCTTGGAAGTAGAAGAGTCCTTGCCTGCGGATCCCTACTTTCTGTCGCGGCTGCGCGCCAGATTGAGGTACCAAGATCGAAAAAGTCCGGTCGTTCCAAAAACCTGGCGATGGGCGGAAAGAGCTTTGGTGCCCATCACAGTCGCCTTTGGGCTTGCATTCGGAATCTTTTTGGGCACGCATCTGACAGAAAAGCTCTCGCTCAACGCTGACCCTGCGGCAAAGGTCTCCGACAGCTACCTTGATGAGGACGTGTTTTCCGCCATTCCACAAGGCTCCCTGACGGCAGAATACACGAGCCTCAATCATTGGGAACAAAACCTCGAAGGGAAAATGCCATGAGTAAATGGATCTTGGCTCTCTTGGTCTTTTCGCTGACGGTCAATATTGCGGTCATCAGCTCACTCCTTTACTTTTGGCATCGACCGGATAAGGCCGGGCCAGCGCCTATTGGCTTTGGGTCGGACGGCAGGCAGCCAACATCAGGGCGACCGTTCCAAATGGAGGATTCAACGCTGACGCCAGAACAACGACTCCAAATGAAGCAGTTGCGATTCAAATATCATACGCAAATGCGTTCCTTGCGCTGGTCGATCGAAAACCGTCGCGATGAGTTGATCGATTTGCTCTTAGCAGAATCGCCCGATCAGGACTCTGTCAACGCGGTGGTAACGGCGCTGGCGGAAAAGCAGATCGAGCTCGAGCGTCTCACCATTGACCATTTGCTATCGCTGAAATCGCTCATGAGTCCTGAGCAATGGGAGCATTTGGTAGTGGCGTTAGAAAAAGGCCGGCCGGGCTTTCCTTTCCTGCAACGGATGGACGAGATGAGAGCGAATAGGAGAATGGGCAGAGGCAGGCTCGATGAAGCTCGGGAAAACCGGAAGAAGCTTGTCCATTGATTGAGAGTGATTTCAACTCTGCGCGTAAAATGAATGTACTGTCATGAAGCACTTCTATCCAACAATAAACAGTTCAAAACAACACAACCCCCTTACAAATCATTATAGAGGAGATACAGCTATGAAAACAAAAATAGCGATGCGGGCATTGCTCTTGCTGTTGGTCTTTTCACTGCCGCTTTGGGCACAGCCAATGCCGGAGCCGGATTTCCCGGACGACATGCCCGGGCCCGGCATGGGACCCGGCAAGGAGATGCTGGAAAAACTCAATCTGACGCCAGAGCAGCAAAAGACATTTCAAGAAATGCGTCTCAAGCATCAGAAAGAAATGCTGCCGCTGCGCACGGCCGTGAAGGCGAAAGAGCTGGATTTGCGCGGCGAGCTGATGGCAGAGAATCCCAATCAAAGCAAGATCAATTCGATTGTGGATGAAATCGCCAAAGCCCGCGGGGACATTGAAAAGAAGCAAATCGCGCATCGTTTGGAGATGCGCAGCAAGCTCACTCCCGAGCAAAAGGCCATTTGGGACGCCCACAAAGGCAGGTTCATGGAAGGTCGCATGATGCACGGTCGCATGGCCCCAAAGCACCTGGGTCCGATGGGTCATCCCGGTCGGCCTGGCAGACCCTGCCGCCCACTCAATTGAATCGAATAGCCGGACCGACTTATTCCTTCCTCGCTACGTGCAAAAAGCCCTACCTTCGGATAGGGCTTTTGCATTTTGATCAAGAGTGATAAACCCCTGCATGTCGGACTCTTCACCCAAGCTTTTCAGAAATCGATTTGGCTTGCATAAAGAGGCCGAGATAATCCATTCCTCCCGCCTTCGAATCGGTGCCGCTCATGTTAAATCCGCCAAAAGGATGCGCACCCACCATGGCGCCCGTACACTTTCTGTTGATGTAGAGATTGCCCACATGAAATTTCTTTTTGGCCGTGTCGATTTTGAAACGATTCTTGCTATAAACCGAACCGGTCAAGCCGTATTCAGTGCTGTTCGCGAGATTGATGGCTTCGTCAAAATTCTTGGCCTTGAGGACTGCCAACACCGGACCGAATATTTCCTCCTGATCCAAGCGGGCGCCGGGCTGGACGTTGGCAAAAATGGTGGGGCGGATGAAATGGCCGTTACCGGGGGCTTTTTTGCCGCCGGCAACCAGTCTCCCCTCCTTTTTGCCAATTTCAATGTAGGAGAGAATTTTCTCCTCCGAGGCTTGATTGACTACCGGCCCCAGGTAGTTATCGGGATCGACCGTCGGGCCGACCGTCAGCTTTTCAGCTCTCTCGACTAACATCTCTATCATCGTATCATAGACGTCGGCCAAAATAATGGCGCGGGAGCAGGCCGAGCATTTCTGCCCCTGAAAACCATAAGCCGAGGCGATGACATTGGCGGCCGCATCATTCAAGTCCGCCTCGCTATCAATGATGATGGTGTCTTTGCCCCCCATCTCGGCGACGACTCGCTTCACCCAAATCTGTCCCGGAGTCAGCTTGGACGCCAGCTCCAGAATTCGCAAGCCAACCTCTTTGGAGCCAGTGAAGGAAATAAATCGGGTTTTAGGGTGCTGTACCAAGTAATCGCCGATCTCGCTACCGCTGCCGGGTATGAAGTTGAGGACGCCCTCGGGCAGCCCGGCTTCACGCATGATCTCCACCAGCCGATAGCCGATGGCGGGTGAATCGCTGGCCGGCTTGAGCAGAACCGTATTCCCGGTAACAATGGCCGCGCTGGTCATGCCGGTGAGAATGGCCATAGGGAAATTCCAGGGGGGGATGACGACTCCGACACCAAGAGGTAGGTACTGCTGTTCCGTGAACTCGTTCGGAAAGGCCGTGGTGCCCTTGATCTCGCTCCAGCGAATGGCTTCTCGCGCATAGAACTCTAAAAAGTCGATGGCCTCGGAAGTATCCGCTTCGGCCTCCGCCCAGCTTTTCCCCACTTCATAAATCATCCAGGCATTGATTTCGAGCTTGCGCCGCCGCATGATCTGCGCGGCTTTCAAAAGCACAATGGCTCTTTCCTTGGGCTCAACCCAGCGCCATTTTTCAAAAGCGCGCAAGGCCGCGTCCATGGCCAGATTCACTTCGTGCTTGCCGGCTTTGTGAAACACGCCGACAACCTGGCCTTTGGATGAAGGATTATAGCTTTTCAAGAAGCGATCACTCTTTACGTCCTTCCCGTCTATGAACAAATCGTACACGCGGTCAAATTGCTTTTCGACTCCCTCTAATGCCTCTTGCTGCGCTTTGCGATTCTCCGTTTTACTGAAATCCCTATAGGGTTCGTTACGAAAGTCTGGTAGCATAAGTAAGAAGCCTCCATTGAAAATTCAAGTCTTCACGCCATGTTCTTAGCTGCAAAACCAAAGGAAGCCGCCGACAGGGTGAGACCAAAGTGAATTGAGAGACGTTCTGTCTCGAAAAACTCATCCACTGCACTCTACAGCCCGCACGACCTGTCATTGAGCCATACCAATTCTTTTCCAAAACACCATCATTTTCCCTCGACTAAGCCTGTACGCTATAATCGAACACAGGAACTTTAACTGTCCTAACAGGCTTGAGCTTCCTCCTGGCAAGGCGAATCAATTCATCTGTTGTTTCCGGCGAATAAGTCTTCTCGCTGCATTGGTCACAGACCTCTGCGGGTACATTCTCGATAAAGAAATAGTCCCCGTCATAATCATAAATAAAGGTCACTTTCTGAAATCTGACTTGACCTCCGCAAAAAACACATTTCATTTCGATCTCCTTATTCGACAATCAATCCACTCATCAGGGTCGGGTGGGTAGATGGTAACCAGGACCACATTTGGCGGTAGCGGAACTTAGACGTGGAGGTCCCGACCCGTTTGAGTTTTCCCATAGATAAGGCAACTAGGTGAATATTTGTCGTCCGGATATTCTTCAATAATCTCTCCATTGAGGATGACTTCAATGATTTCATGCCGCTCGATTGCTCACCGGATCATCCTTTTGACGCAATGATCAGATACACGATACTCACCTCTTCTTATTCGATCCTGAATCTCAGGCAATGA
>DYKH01000122.1 GCA_020722685.1 Caldithrix sp.
CTGGGAGAGTTCTCCTACATATTGTGTCAAGAAAGAATTTGCCAAACTATAGTAAGTCTAATCTTCTAAAACAACTCGACAGCATTATTATGATAGCATGCAATCTGAATTAGGAGAAAACATGGAGACAAGAGAGATTACAATTCGCGTCACTCCTGTAGCTGCCAGTATATACGAATCGGCCTCGGAGCAAGAACGGCGCAGATTAGACGCGCTCCTTAGCCTTAGGCTGGGTGAGGCTGCAACGCCATCTCACTCATTAAGAGAGATTATGCGTGAGGCAAGTCGAGAGGCGCAAGAACGGGGGCTTACAGAAGATATCCTGAAAGAGATACTGGATGAGGAATAAGCCACGTTACGTCTTCGATACCAACACTATTGTCAGCGCTTTGTTATTCGAAAACAGCAATCCCGGCCGCGCCTTACAGGAAGCGACGGATCGAGGTGCACTACTTCTTTCTCTGGAAATCGCGGAGGAATTAGCCGAGGTCCTTCGCCGTAACAAGTTCGACCGCTACGTGCGAAGGAAGATACGGGAAGAGTTTCTAAAGGCTCTCATCCAGCAAGCCGTTTTCGTAGAAGTTACCGAGAATATTCAGGCATGTCGAGATCCAAAAGATGACAAGTTTCTTGAACTTGCTGTCAGCGGCAATGCTACTCAAGTAATTACCGGAGATCGAGATTTGCTGGCTCTGAATCCTTTTAGAGGCATTTCAATCTTGACTCCCAAACAGTTCCTTGAATCATTGGCTGAGTTGGCATAGTGAACGCATCGTTTAGAATTCAAATCAAATGCAAAATGCCGGGAAGGCAAGATGACAAGTCTAATACAAACGGTCCAAAAAGAATTGAACGTGTCTAAAGATAGAGTGATTGAAGAAGGCATTAAACATTTTCTATCGGCGGAGCTACGAAATCTCTCCATCGAAATTAGAAGACAGGCCGATCGCTACAAAGTAAATTCCTTTGAGCAGCTATGGCGAAAGCTTGAAAGCGGAGAGATAACTGAGGAAGAATGTTTTGATGACCTGAGCAGACTCGAGTATTTAGAGTTGGAAAAGGAAAAGATAACCAAACTACTTGCGTTGGTCGATTAGACATGCTTTCTCATGATGAAACGTATTCCCGATTGGCCCAAATAAGTTGGTGCTCGCCGACATTCACCGGTGGCCGATGCAAAGAAAGAAGGCGAATTGTACCGTTAAGCAGAAAAATAGGCAATCGCATTGATCCTATGCCATTCTGCTCAGAGGATCTTTCCGCGGGCGGTATTGTTATCGATGATATCAAGAGAGCAGGAAGAGCCATAGAGGTTTAGAAATCTGTAAGCGGATTTACCGACTGGCTATTACAAAACCTACTGAGTTAGAGGTACAAAATGGCAAAGATTGATAAGCTCAAACAAAAATTTAAGGGAGAATGGCTGGCAATAGAGGTCACCAAAGAAGAAAATGGGGTGTCGGTTGAAGGAAAACTCATTCTGCACACCCCCGACAGAGAGAAGCTATGGAAAAAAGTGCCAATATATAAGGATCGGGTAATATACGTCACTTATGCCGGGCCTCCATTGGATAAAGGGTATGCAGCAGCCTTTGGGGGAAAAAAAGAAGCATGAAAATACCCATCAGAAGTGAGGCAACTGTTATTGTGTTGGAAACAGAGTTGATCAGCGGACTGGGCAGCTATAAATTGGATATGGCTCTCGACACCGGAGCCTCCTTCTCCATGATTCCTTGGGATATTGCCGAGCGTCTGGGTTATGATCCGGCAAGCAGCAAAGACAGAATTGTCTTGACCACAGCCAGCACGATAGAAAAAGCTCCTCTGATCACATTAGACAGAATGAAGGTTTTGGATGTAGAAGCAAAGGACGTCATGGTAGTGGTTCATGATCTGCCTCCTAAGAGTAGAGTCGACGGTCTGCTTGGGCTTTCATTCCTCAAGCACTTTGACATAAACCTCTATTTCAAACAGGAGTCGTTAGAATTCGTAGATCCCTGAGCTTACGTACGCTGCCGGAGAATCTGCTAAGGCAAAATCACGGAAGATCGAAGGACGCAGTTTTCTCAACTTGGAAATTGATTAAATGATTCAACAGCTCATGCTGAACGGCCTCATTGCCGGCAGCATCTATGCCCTCGTCGCTCTGGGTTTTACAATTATCTATCGAACGGTTCACTTTTTCCACTTTGCCCATGGGGTAGTCTACACCGCGGGAGCATACCTTGCCAAAGAATTAAAAAGAATTGGTGCTTGCCTTTTAACAAAAAGATTTTATCTTGACACCTACAATGAGTACCTCTACATAATTCTCCCACGAAGAAACTCAGATACGATCGCACTCCAATGAAAATGACCAACTCTGAGATAGTAACCATCAAAAAGTACTTTCAAGATCGCAGCGACGTCGCCTTTGCTTTTTTGTATGGCTCACAAGCAAATGGCACCGCCACCAAGTTATCCGATGTCGATATTGCTGTGTATTTTTATCCACCGCAAAGACACCCCATTGAATGCGAAGAACCGGTCTGTTATGCCGGAGAGAACGAGATATGGCGCGACCTCGAGCAACTGCTGCACAAGGAAGTTGAGCTGTTGGTATTGAATAGAGCGTCCTCTCTCGTTGCTGCAAGTGCCATAAGAGGGATCCCCTTAGCAATTCATGACTGGGGACTCTATCTCGATTTTATGGTGGTCATAACCGATATTGCTACGGATTTTGCAGAGTTGGTCATTCTCGATTATAATGAGAGAACGGCGCTTGAAAACAGTCAGCCGAAACCAACAGGAGGTTTCTGAATAGATGAAAGATGTCTTGCTGAACGTTCTCTAGTTTCGCATGAGCGACTTCCTGCAGGTCGGTGCAAATTATTCGCCTTTGATGTAAAACATGTAGCGTCAAACTACCCCAAGAATATGGGCATGAAAAAGGCGTCAAGAAAATCTCATGGAGGAACCAATATGGGAAAGGTAATCGAAAAAGTCAAAATTACGAACGTGTTCGATTCTACCAGGTTTGTTGAGATTGATGCCGTTATTGATACTGGCGCCACAATGCTGGTACTACCACAAAATATCGTGGATATGCTCGGACTTCAACGAATTCGGGAAGTAAAGGTTAGATATGCAAACAACAGTGCAGAACCAAAATCAATCTATGGGGTGGTGACCTTGGAAATCAAAGGACGGTCGGGTAGCTTTGATGTGCTAGCAGAGGCAGAAGGCTCACAGCCGCTAATAGGACAGGTAGTTTTAGAAATATTGGACCTCGTGGTGGACCCACGAACACGAACACTTATACCTAATCCCCTGTCTCCAGAGATGCCAATGGTGGAAATACTTGCCGACGGCGTATGACAGCGGACATACGGCTACGTTTCACTTCGACCAATTGCCATGCACGCCGTATGGCCACAAACCGAATTCTGCACTTTTCGTAACCCTATTCAATCCCCAGGAGTAGCCCAAGATGACAAAACGGACAACAGTTTTCACCCTGCTAATCTTGCTCATCCCGCTTTTGGCATTTCCCGGCACCACCGGCAAAATAGTTGGAAAGGTGGTGGACAAGGACACCAAGGAGCCTTTGCCGGGCGTCAACGTTATGGTGCAGAACACCACTCTGGGCGCCGTAACGGACGTGCAGGGAGAGTACCTCATTCTCAACGTCCCGCCGGGAGTTCATTCGCTGGTAGCGCAAATGCTCGGTTATCAAACCGTCCGCCAGGTGGATGTGAAAGTGACCATCGATTTGACCAGCCGGGTTGACTTTCAGTTGAGTTCTACCGTGCTCGACTTGACCGAAGAGGTGACGGTGGTAGCCGAGCGGCCGCTGATCCGCAAGGACGTCACTTCCAGTCATGCCGTGGTTGCCGCCGAAGATATTGAGCAATTGCCGGTGGAAAACTTTGGTCAAGTGCTCGAGCTGCAAGCAGGTGTAGTGCAAGGGGCCGGTGGGGAAATCCACATTCGTGGTGGGCGCTCCGGCGAGGTAAAGTTCATGGTCGACGGCATCAGCGTCACTGATCCGTACAATTCCGGCATGGCCCTCAGCATCGAGAATGAAGCCATTCAAGAAATGGAGTTCATCAGCGGCACTTTTAACGCCGAATACGGCCAAGCCATGTCTGGCATCGTCAATATCGTCACCAAGGAAGGCTCGCGCGCCTACAACGGCGAGGTGATCGGTTACCTCGGCGACAACCTCAGCACGCATACGGACCTGTTTGAGCACATCGATGAAGTCGATCCGATGAATCTCAACGACGTCCGCGCCAACCTCAGCGGGCCGCTGCCCTTCACCAATGGCAAAGTAACCTTCTTTGCTTCCGGGCGTTTTTATCAGAGCGATGGCTATTTCTACGGAAAATCCATCTATTCGCCGGCGGATTCCAATGATTTCAATCAGCCGGAATCCCAGTGGGTTGCAACCGGAGACGGCAAGATCGTCAATATGAATCCGTATCGCAAGCATTCGGGCCAATGGAAACTGGCCTACAATCTGACCAACAACATCAAGATCACCTTAGGCGGATTGGCGGACTGGTCGAAAAGCCAGAGTTACAGCCACAAATGGAAATACACGCCCGCCGGACGGCCTACCTATTGGGGCTGGGGTTACAACAATGTCCTCACCTGGACGCACACGCTCAATCCGACGACTTTTTACAGTTTTCGCTATTCGAATTTTTACAACGCCGGCAAGTCCTACGTCTACGAGAATCCCTTGGATCCCCGCTACGTCAGCTCCGACCGCTTGAACGCCAGCAGCGGCTACCGGTTCTACGCCGGCGGCGTCGATTTGTACCGGTCAATGCGCAGCACTCTAAGCCATATCTACAAATTGGAGATGACCAGCCAGGTCAATTCTATCCACCAGGTGAAAGCCGGGGCCGAATTCGAGTGGACCAAGCTCTTTGGTGACGGCTACAGTCTGCAGATCGACCAATCGACGAACTGGAAGCCGAAAATCCCCGACATCGCTTTGGCTGCCCATGATCGTTATATCCGCAAACCATACTTGATTTCTTCTTTCATTCAGGACAAAATCGAGCTGCGCGACATGATCGTCAATCTCGGACTTCGATTCGAGTACTTTGACTCCAATAGCGAAGTCCCGACGGATCCCGCCGACCCGTGGCTGTGGAATGCCAACAAACACGTGCAGGCTTGGGCTATCAACGGCAATGATACGACTGTGGTGAACATTCCCTATCGTCTGGATGCTGCGACGCAAAAGCGTACCTACATCGATCCCAATACCGGCGAGCCTTTGGGTGAGAGCATTGCCGACGGCTATTTGACCGCAGCCATTGGCGGCAATCGCGTCAAGCTCACTGGAAAAACGTCCATCGTCGATCCGGCGACCAAGAAACCCTTGGAACAAGGCGGCAACACCGCCTGGTTCAAATCGGC
This sequence comes from Caldithrix sp., assembly GCA_020722685.1. The sequence continues at coordinate 5,416 of DYKH01000122.1, forward strand.
AAAAGCAAAATACCAAATCAGCCCACGCATCGGCATCGCCTTTCCCATTACCGATCGCGGTGTGATTCACTTTTCCTACGGCCATTTCTTACAGATTCCTGCCTACAGTTACCTCTACGCAAATCCCGAGTTCGAGGTATCGCCCGGCTTGGCCAGCACCATGGGCAATGCCGATCTGGAGCCGCAGCGCACCGTCAGCTATGAAATCGGCTTGCAGCAGCAGTTGAGTGACGACATCGGCATCAACATTACGGGATTTTACAAGGACGTGCGCAATCTTTTGGGAACCCAGATTTTGGAAACCTACGCCGCCGGTGATCGCTATGCCCTGTACATCAATCGCGACTATGGCAACGTTCGCGGTATTACCCTGACTTTGGACAAGCGCTATTCCAATTACCTTTCCGGCAAGCTGGACTACACTTACTCCATCGCCGAAGGCAATGCCTCCGATCCCCGGGCCGCATTCTACGATGCTGCCAACGACGTGGATCCGGAAAAGCAATTGGTCTATCTGGATTGGGATCAGCGGCACACGCTGAACGGCTCGCTGACCATTGGCAAACCCGGCAATTGGAACATCAGCTTCATCGGCCAGCTTGGCTCCGGCTTGCCGTACACGCCCGAATATCGCGGCACTCGCACCGCCTTTGAAAACGCCGGACGCAAACCCGGCCGATTCAACGTCGACATGCGCGCCAACAAAATGGTTCGCTTCGGCAGACTGCTGGTGGGCTTTTACATGAACGTTTATAATTTGTTCGATAATAAAAACGAGGACTTTGTCTATTCCGATACCGGGCGAGCGACTTATACGCTCATTCCGACTTATACCCCCGAACAAGCCGGTCCTAACACTCTGCAAGAGTATTTGACGCGACCGGATTACTATTCTTCTCCGCGTGAGGTCAAAATTGGCATGTCGATCGGTTTCTAATATTCACTCATCATCCCTGCAAACATGAGGAGGCTTTGGTGATCTCAAAAAGATACTATTTCATATTAGGAATGTTCTGCCTTGCCTTCGCGGTCGGCTCGCTAATGGCCGCCGAGAATCTCGATGAAGCCGGCAAGAAATTGCGTAAGCGCGTGGGGCATGCTGATCGCAAGGAAGGGACCCTTGACGGCAATCGAATTTCCACTCTGTTCTACAATTTCGGCTCCATAGGCGACTGGCAAAACCGGCGCGTCGAGTCCGGTGTATATCCCAAAGGCGCTTCCGGACACAGCTATTTTGCCGAATTTACTCCCTTGGCGGGCGCGGAAGTGGTTGACAAGGTTGGGCAGCGCCGCCATATTTTCAGCGACGGCGCCGCCAGCACCAGTGTCGCCGACAACCGGCCCACCGGTGGTTTTTATGCCTGGGAACCATTACCCGGATATGCCGACCCTGACCAGGACGCCATCGCCATCAGCGATGCCCTGGACAACAATGGCGACGGCAAACCGGATAGCTGGCCATGGCGTTGGCCCGACAAGCCGGAATGGTACAATCCCATTACGGGAATTCCCTATTGGAACGGCCAGTACGGCGCATTTCCGCGCGCCGATCAAGAGACCTACTACAGGATGAATGATTACTATAATGACGAGTTTAGATTTTGGCCGTCCGTCGAGGACACCTTGATGCGAGGGCTGGGTTTGGACGTGGCGGTTCGCGGCTATCAATGGGCTCATCCTGCTGCCGAAGACATCATCATCTGGACCTATTGGATCACCAACACCGGCACCACCACCTACAACAAGACGGTATTCGGTATGTACGGCGACGCCGATTTGGGCGACGATGGCGACCAACGTGACGATGACGCATTGTTTAACAGGAAAGAAGATATTGTCTATCAATACGATCATGATAACAAAGGCGCCTGGGGCGGGCCGGTCGCTTACTTTGGCTTTAGATATCTCGAATCCCCCGGCGATCCCTTGAACGGCATTGACGACGATGAGGATGGTCTTGTCGATGAGTCGCAGTCCGACGGCATCGATAACGATGGCGACTGGAACCCAGAGCTGGACGATGTAGGTCTTGACGGCTTAGCGCCCGGCGCCATCGGCTACCTTGGTCCGGATGCCGACGGCACCGAAGGCAACGGAGTCCCGGACGCCAATCACGACCTGGGCGTCGCAGAGCCGAATTTTGAGATGACGGATAACAGCGAATCGGATCAATTGGGATTGACCAGTTTTAACGCCGCCGCCTGGCCCGGCATCCTTCTCGATAATGACGAGACGGTGTGGGCCAGGACCGTGCCTGGCAATTTCGACGAAATCCAGCAGACGGTCGACCTGACCTTCATGTATGCCACCGCATACTTTCAACTGCCGGCAAAAGGCGACCCAAACAACCAAAGAAAATTCGCTATTGCACTGCTTTTTGGCGAAGACTTTGATGATTTGCTCCGCAACGCCAAAACCATGCAGAAGATTTACGACGCGGACTATAACTTTGCCAAACCGCCGGAAAAGCCCACCGTCACGGCTGTCCCGGGAGATCACAAAGTGACTCTCTATTGGGACAAGCGCGCGGAGGAGTTGACCCGCGATCCGATCTACGGCTTTGACTTTGAAGGCTATATGATTTTTCGCAGCACGGATGCCGGTTTCACCGAAAGCTATATCATCACCAATGCCTACGGCAATAAGCAGTTCGACAAACCCCTTGCTCAATTCGACCTGATTAACACCCTGAAAGGCCCGCATCCCATCGGTCAGGACGGGCTGCAAATGAATATGGGCAGCGACAATGGTCTGGTGTACAATTGGACCGACACCACGGTGGAAAATGGACAGACTTACTATTACGCGGTTTGCTCCTACGATCAGGGTTACGACGTAGACTTTTATGAGCGGAAAATCACCAACTCCCCCAATCTGCTGCCCATTGCACCCTCTATCTCCGCAAAGAGAATCCGTACCGACATTACCGGAAAAGTGATTGCCACGGACATCAATACCGTGGTCGTCACGCCCAACGCACCGGCTGCCGGATATGTTGCCCCGCCGACGTTGAGCAACGATCCGAGCAACAACCTCGTCCGCCACACAAGCGGACCAGGCACCGGCGAGATCAGTATTTATCCGCTGGACCCCATGAAAGTGCCGAACGGCGCCAAGTATCAAATCACCTTTGATGACACCACTTTCGCTCAACCCAACCAGCCAAAGACCGTCTTTTCCGTGCTCAAGATGGAGCCGCAAATAGAAAAGTTCATCGCAGATTCAACCGGGGTGCTATTGGCCCATCGCAACATCCTGCCGGCTTCAGTGAGGATCACTGATCCGAGCAACGGCGCAGTCTTCGAGCCCGAAGTTGATTACAAATTGAATCCGCAGACCGGCTCCATTGTAAAAGTCCCCGGAGGTGGGTTACAAGAGGGCCTCGAGTACCAGGCAAGCTATCAGTACTTCCCGGTCTTCAACAGCCCGTACACGACGGGGGAAGATTTCAATCCCTATTTCGATGGTCTTCGCATTCTGGTGAAAGATCATCCCTTGGAACCGGATACTGCCAAGACCAGCCGCACCCGATCCGCTTGGCTGAAGGAAAATTCGCTACGCGCGGCTGCGGAAAAATACGGCGTGCCTTACGATGTCAATAGGACCATTACCAATTATCAAGGCGTGGTTTCCTTGTACGCGGCCGGAGGCGTCAAGGTGCCGGTGCCTTACGATTTTGACATCATCGTTTATGACCGCGTCGTCACCAAGTCGCATAACAACAAAGATGCGAATTTCTTGATGATCAATACCACCCGCGGCGATACCGCGCGGTTTGTCTACCAAGACGTTGCGCCCTTGGCCGAGCTTTCCGATCAAGATGTTGTTGTGCCAGTGGAAAAAGTCGGAACGACCTACAAAGGCACTTGGCAGATCAAATTCTGGGCCCCGGCGGACTCTCTGGTGTTCGGCTTCCGCGACTCGACCTGGACGGACAGTCTGGGCGTTGTGCATACAGTGACCGACACCGTCGTTTTGGACCGAATCAAATTGGCCATTTCTCCCCGAGCGGGAGACATTTTCCATGTGTCCATAAAAAAGCCCTTCAAAGCCCACGATGTGTTTGAATTCACCACCCAAGGAGCTTATGTAGACAAGAAAATCGCCAGCTCGGATTCGGCGTTAGACCGCATTGCAGTTGTGCCCAATCCCTATGTGGTAACCGCAGAGTGGGAGCCGCAACACGTATTCTCATCCGGACGCGGTGAGCGAAAGATAGAATTCATCCACCTGCCGCAGAAATGTACAATCAAGATTTTTACCGTACGAGGCTATTTGGTCGCCACCATCGAACATGACAGCCCCATCGATGACGGCTCCGAGTTCTGGAATTTGCTTTCCAAGGACGGAATGGAAATCGCTTACGGGGTTTATGTCTTTCATGTCGATGCTCCGGGTGTGGGAGAAAAAATCGGAAAATTCGGGGTGATCAAATGAGGAGGCCGGCAAATATGAAGCACATATCCATTATTCTCTTGGCCGGCATGTTGCTGTGCTCCGGCCAAATACAAGCACAGTTTGTTACGAATGTATCCAAGGTCGGAACTACTGCTGCCCCGTTTTTAGAAATCGAAGTGGGCTCCCGAGCTTTGGCCATGGGAGGCGCTTTTGTGGCTGTCGCTGATGATGCCACCGCACTATACTGGAATCCCGGCGGCCTCTCTCGCCTGCCGCGCAGCATGGCGACGCTGACCCATACGGAATGGATTGCCGACATCAGTTTTGATTATGCCGGCGCCGTCATTCCCATATCTTCCTCCGACGCCCTTGGGCTGAGTGTCACCTCCTTGACCATGGACGACATGAAAGTACGCACCATTTTCTATCCGGAAGGAACCGGAGAGTTCTTTTCTGCTTCGGATTTGGCCATCGCCGGGTCCTATGGACGCAGCTTGACGGATCGCTTCTCCATCGGCTTTTCCGGCAAGTTCATTCAACAAAAGTTATGGCACATGAGCGCTTCCTCTTTTGCTTTGGATGTGGGAGTACTTTTCACCACTCAGTTCAAAGACATGCGCTTGGGCATGAGCATTTCCAACTTTGGGGGCAAAATGCGGCTGGACGGAATTGATACCCAAGTCAATTATGACGTGAGCGGCACCAAAGCCGGCAACAACGACAAGATCATCGCCAATTTACGGACCGATAGCTGGTCGCTGCCGCTGATCTTCCGCGTCGGTGTCGCCATGGATTTGTTGAATACTGCCCGCAACAAGGTCACCCTGGCCGTCGATGCCGTGCATCCGAACGATAATGCGGAATATGTCAATGCCGGACTGGAATACGGGCTGAATCAAAATATCTTTTTGCGCGCCGGCTACAAGTCGCTTTTTTTGAAGGATAGCGAGGAGAGCTTCACCTTGGGCGCCGGCTTGGCCTACGACCTGATGGGCAAGCTGAACCTGCGGCTCGACTATGCCTATTTGGACTTTGGCGTGCTGGATAATGTGCAGCGGTTTTCGCTGGGATTTGATTTTTAGATGAACGTGCTCCTGCTCGTACTCCTGCTCGCGGATTTCGCCAAACACCTTGGCGTGCGCTCGCGTATTCCACAAGAAAAACCGTAGGAGGAGACAACACCTTGTCCCTCATTTGCATCCTTTGAACGGAGCTTGCAATGCACAGACTAAGAACGATACTTCTCGTTCTACTCGTTTCCTTTTCCCTCTCTGCTCAGGAAAACATCTGGCAGCAGATTCAAACGCTGGAGCAGCAAGGCAAGCTGAAGCAGGCACAGGGAAGGGTTGCCGACTATTTGCAGAAGCATTCCTCGCTGCCGCAAGGCGAACAATCCCGCTTACGATTTGCTGAGGAAAGGCTTTGGCGACTTCCGCATGCCTTTCCCCTATCCGAAGCCGATTTGCTCAAGCAGCTCGAAGGTAAGATCGCCAATTTTAAAAAGAAGGAATTGGCCCAATGGGAAAAAGAAGGCCGGCTAGATTTCATTCCGATCGAAGGACAGAAGCGTTATCAATACGCCAGCAGAAGCAATCTGTTCTTCCGCTATCCGGACATTCGTGCCCGCCGCTTGAATCCACCGGATGAAAGCGGATTTGAACGCGAAATGCTCACTTACTGTCAAAAGGTGAAACAAGCGGCCGAAGAATCCCTGGAGCGCTACGTCATGCCGCAGCGTTTCCACGCCACGATGACCGTTCGCGTCAATGCGGATGCGGTGCCCGACGGCAAGACAGTTCGCTGCTGGCTTCCCTATCCACGGGCCTATCCCTTTCAAACGGACATCAAGCTGCTGACTTCCGATCCTCCAGCGCTGTGGCTGGATCAGCCGCTCAGTCCCATCCGCTCGCTGTACTTGGAGCGCAAAGCAGAGTCCGGCAAACAGGTTGAATTCAACTGCCAATTCGAATATACTTCGTGGGCGACGTACGTAAGAGTCGATCCAAGTAAGGTGATCGCTGCCGATCATTCCCAAGGCGGGCTTGCGGAATTCATCAGCGAGCGACCGCCGCACGTTTCCTTTACGCCTGAATTGCGGCGTCTTGCCCAAGAGATCGTCGGCCAAGAACAGAATCCTTATTTGAAGGCTCGCCGAATTTATGACTGGATTGCGGACAATATCGTTTACAGCTACATGATCGACTATTCGATCATCGACAACGTCAGCATGTACGGTTATAACCGCCGTTACGGAGATTGTGGGGTTCAGGCGCTCCTGTTCATCACTCTTTGCCGCATCAACGGCATCCCGGCGCGCTGGCAGGGCTGTTGGACTTTCTTCCCCGACGGCGAGAGCATTCACGATTGGGCGGAGTTTTACGTCGAGCCTTATGGCTGGCTGCACTGCGATCCGTACTGCGCCGTCTGGGCCAAGCAGCAGATCACCACACTGAATGAAGCGGAAAAAGCATTCTTACAAGATTTCTTCTTTGGCAATATGACCGCCTATCGGATGGCGGCCAACGCCGATCACTGCGCGGAGCTTTATCCACCCAAGGAATCCTTCCGCTCCGACACGGTCGATTTCCAATTGGGAGAGCTGGAATGGGAGGGCCATAATATCTATTTCAACCAACGCTCCACAAATTGGGAGGTAAAACCGGTGCAATGACCTACGTTTTCAGGTACGGTTGGTCGAAAGGATCTTTGCAGGGGCATGCAAAAGCCAAATATCAGAATGCAAAATGACGATGCAAAATTTAAAACAAAACCACAGCGGGATGTAAGAAAGTGGCCACCCGACTCTTAGGCCGCTTCGCCGTACAACCGGCCTGCCCGTCCCGACAGAATCGGTTCCATTCTTATCATTTTGGATTTTAATCTGTCATTTTGCTCTTTGCCTTTTCATTTTTGATACTTGGCCGTGACAGGAAATGGGACAAATTGCAGCACTTAAGACGGATGCAATCAAGTTCACAAAACAAGGAGGAGTAAATGTTGCGCTATTTGGTAATATGGTCGTTTTTCCTTTTATCGATGGCCCACTTGGCTTTCGCCCAAGATGAGGTAATGGGCAATTGGGAAGGCCACTATCAAACGGACAACTATGATACGGGAAAGCTACGCGCGCAAATCCTCGCCCAGGGAAAGGGCATCTACAGGGCTATTGTCCGAATCGGCGAGGAATGGGAACAGAACCCGGGATTGACGATTATGGGCAAGACCGAGGATAACAAGACCGTTTTTTCTGGCACGGTCGACGTGGGTTATGAATTGGGCGGCGCTTATGAGGTAACCGCTACCATCGCAGAGTCGAAATTTACCGGGCGCTTTGTCGGCGATGAGGCCTCCGGAAACATCGAAATGAGCAAAGTTGACATAAAGCCCGCCAGTTTGGGAGCAATGCCTCCTACCGGCGCCGTGGTGCTGTTCGACGGGAAGAACCTAAACGCCTGGCAACAGACCGACGGCAAGCCGGCCAAGTGGAAGCTCACTCAAGATGGCGCAATGGAAGTGACGAGCGGCAATATCATCACCAAGCAGAAATTTCAGGATTGCAAGCTGCACCTTGAATTTCGCACGCCCTACATGCCCGAGGCGCGCGGTCAAGCTCGCGGCAACAGCGGCGTCTATCTACAGGGACGCTATGAGATTCAGGTGCTGGACAGCTTTGGCTTGGAAGCTACGGAAGGAGATTGCGGCGGCATTTACGGTGTAGCCCCGCCCAAGGTCAATGCTTGTTTGCCGCCCTTGGCGTGGCAAACCTATGACATTACCTTTTATGCACCCAAGTTCGACAATGCCGGCAACAAGCTCAAAGACGCTGAGGTGACGGTGGAGCATAACGGCAAAATCATTCACGACAAGGTTTCACTTCCTGCACCCACGGGCGGCTCGTTAGATCAGGACGTGAGCAAACCTGGTGGTCTTTTGCTGCAAGACCACGAAAATCCTGTGCAGTATCGAAATATTTGGCTCTTGCCGATGTAAGGCTTCCGGGACAATTCCGATTGTTGGAGTCCACATGGTTTGCGGGCTACAATGATCGAATCATTAGCGGGAGTGAACAAAAAAAGCCCAGAGTTCGCCGCTGCACGATCAAAGCACGCATAACAGGTGGTGTGAGTTAGGAAAGCTAAACTAATGGCGAACTCTGGACATTCTATTGACGACAACTTCCCCCTCACTGTCGATACTCGGAAAGAACCGTCCCGTCCCTAAGTGCTCTCGCCCGAATCTACTTTCTGCTTTGCAAACCTAATGCCCGAATATGTCTCTGTTAGAAATTCTTCGGAAGACTCTTCCTCGAGCGATCTGCCGCGCAATCCGGTTAGGTCTTGTGCGGAGACTGCCGACACACAACTGCCAAATTAACGGTAAGATAAAGCACCGACCATCTGTCGCTCGATAGCTTGAATTGCCTGGAAAATTAACATGCGAAAATTTTGCCGCAGAGTTTGGAAAACCCTGCTTCTAAGGCGTCGCTGAGAACGCAGTACCAAGAGAGTGATCCTATTCAGCGACATTCGTCCCAAAAAGGTGTCGAAATCCTAAGAAGGCGCAGGATTCATGAGGACCGGCGGGACATGAGCCTTTTCCCCAATTCCAGATAGAACTGCTGCGGCGAGCCGGATGCGACGGCCAATTGCTCCATCGGGCAAGGTCCGGTGTTGTCGCGATTCATGATTTGCGGAATGATGCGGGCGGCTTGCAGGGGAATATGATTTTCTTTTAAAAATTGTTTCGCCGATTCACTTGCCAGCGGCGTAACAACCTCTCCCACTTGGCCTAATACGCACAGATAGGCGGCAGCCAAACCGACGATCTTGTCAATGACCGTAGCGCCGTGCATTTCCTTTTGCTTCCCGTTAAGGCACAGAAAGAGCGGCTTCAGCATGGGCTCGGCGGATTGAAATATGATCTGGCCGTTTTGTTCAATTTGGATTGATAGGCCGGATTCGCTTAATTGTCGTATCTTTTCTTGCCAATGGGTCATTCGACTCTCAATTAGTTTTGTCAATTGTTTCAGACTGGCCTTGTGGCTCTCAACTCTGACAGGGTTTGGAACCCTGTCAGAGTTAGACGGTTCGTAGGAGGGCTTTGCAAGCCCGACTTCCCATGTAGAAAAGCGGACGCCAGGAAACGCCCCCGACAGTTGTTCACAGTTTTTCCCTGTCAAAAATTGAGATGAGTCGGCTAACCACTAAACAGCCGGTGGTTGCAACCTCTGCCTTAGGCTCGCTATCTCTTTCCTAACCTCCTCCGCTCGATGGGCATCGGTCATTGCCAACGCCTTTGCTTCAACCTCTAAAATTTCTATTAAATCGTGTAATGCAGTCTCATTTTCCTTGGCAATGGGACGAAGTAGTTGTTCGGCGCTCTGCAAATGCTGCAATGCCTGTCGGTCTTTGCCGATCCGCAGAAGCTTTTCCGAGGTCGACAACACTCCGTGAATGAAGATGGCTGGATTTTTCTCCAGCCTTGCGTTGGCCCCCTGCACCTGAATGAGTTGTTCCAAATGCTCAGCCGCTTGCTCGAACTTCTCACAGGCGATGTAACGGTCGCAAAGATTGCGCAATACAATGGTATAGTTGTGCAAAAAGGCTTGCGGAAGTTTTTCGACAAGCTTTTTATAGATTCCCAGCGCTTCCTCGGTCCGCTCTAACGCCCCCTCGCGATC
>DYKH01000123.1 GCA_020722685.1 Caldithrix sp.
TGTCATCCAATAAAACCGTTTTTGGGCGCTTCACGTTTCATTTTAGAAATGTAGGCACTATCTTATTTTAGGTCTCCTGTTTGTAACGCTACTAAAAAATTTCAGATTATTTTTCCTTTTGGTGATAATCATGTTGTCTGGCATTAAGTTATCATTGCCAAGCAACCAAATGGGAGATTTTTTCAATGGCTTGATTCCAGCAAAAATGGGCAACCTTTTAGATGAGGCATTCGCTGAGACTGGTTACGATGGTGACGATGTGACTGGTTACTGTGGGGGGCTTGTGGATTTATGCCCATTAACGTTCGTCATGTGTTGCTGCTGCGATCCGGGTTCTTACATGGGACGTGTAAATATGTGCAACGTTGTGTGCTACTGTTATCAAGGCAAGGTACTCAAATCAGCAGCGGTATCCTGTTAAGTGGTGGAGGGATCGATGCCAGCCTTCTCAGCAACCCTGAGAACACCGTTCGATTCAGCTTCTTTGAGAATCGCTTGCTTCTCTTCCGGGCTGTAAACCTTGCCCGGAGTGGATGGCACTAACTCTTCGGGTTGCATCTCTTTTCTCCTTATATTAACAGCAAAACTATGCGAAAAGAGTGTTACCCCTAAATTGGCCGGTTTTACTGGCATCCATGTTAGCAGAAACATGAAGGAAAGAAAGAATGGATAATAGCATTCCCTCATCCCCGCGCATACTCACGACAACCGTGGGCTCGTATTCCTCGATAGAATGGCTGCAGGCGATGCCGACCGAACAAAGCCTGATCGACGCCACTCGCGTCGTCATCAACATCCAGCGTAGCCTTGGAATCGAACTGCCGACCGATGGAGAGCTGTACCGATTCGATGTCAATCACCCGGACACGAATGGGATGATCGACTATTTCACCCGACGGCTGGGCGGAATCAAGAGCGAGATCGGCTTAAGCGACATCAAAGCTTTTCGGGAAAAGGCGGAGATGGCGTTTCGCCGAAAACCCGCCGGCGTGGTGATCGACAAAATCAGCGAGGGAAGTCTGGATCTCTTTTCGGACTGTTCCAGAGCTGCTTCGGTGGCAGGAGGTATTTTCAAGTTCACCCTCACCAGTCCCTACATGTTGGCGAGAACGCTGCTGGATCGCTACTATGCCGACTTTGAAGAAATGCTGCTCGCCATTGCTGATGTGCTGGCCGAACAGGTCGGCGAGCTCCCCTGCGCCTGCATTCAGGTGGATGAAGCGAACGTGACCGGCAACCCTCAAGATGGTGAAATTGCGGCCAAGGCGATTAACCGAATTTTGGATCGCGTTCGATGCGAAAAGGCCGTGCACTTTTGCTTCGGCAATTACGGCGGACAGTCGATTCAAAAGGGCAATTGGAAAGAACTGATCGGATTTCTCAACAGTCTGCATTGCGACCATCTGGTGTTGGAGCTGGCGCATCGGCCGGCAGGCGACCTGGAGGCATTGGCGCAAATCGAACAGCGAATTCAATTAGGGATCGGCGTCATCGACGTGAAAGTGAATCACATCGAGTCCCCGGATGAGGTAGCCGCACGCATTGAAAAGGCAGAAAGGCACCTTGGCGCAGGCCGAATTCGCTGGGTACATCCCGATTGTGGATTCTGGATGCTAAAACGGTCTGTAACGGAGCGAAAGCTTGAGGCGTTGGTTAAGGGACGTGACAAGTACCTGGGTATTTGAAGGTGAGTACGAAATTACTCCTGCGCAAAAAGCCGGCAAACGATCTCGTAGTATTTTCGCGGCCCCAACATTTCCTCCAAGCTGAGAAGGCGTCTGCCTCCATCCTGCATCGTGTAACCCAATTCGTCCGTGTGTCCTTCTATGGCCGATTTGAAAGCGTCGATGACCTGCGCTTGCTGCGTTTCTAAAAAGTCCATTGCCGGCGGTCCTTGCTTCCATGCGCGCAAATCTTCAGCAAGCTTCTCCGAGTAGAATTCCGCCAGCCAGGAATCCTCCTGCGATTGTCGACGATTTCGATTCCACTCGCCGAACGACTGCGGGTTACACAAAGTAATCTTGCCGCTGATTGGTGAGGGCAGGCAGAGCGTACCCTCGCTACAGACGATCCAGCACAACGCCTGACCGGCTTGGATGGTCGATCCTGTCTTTTGCAAAATGATCTCTTTCACCGAAGGCAGAAGCTTCATCCCAACTTCGCTTATGCCCAATAGGGCCCTTTTCGGCGCGAGCGATTTGACGTACCAAAACCCGACGCCGTAGAAAGCCTCTGAATCGAAGATGAACGTACCTGTCCCATGCCAGCAGCTTAACGACAACGGCATGACAGCCGGGCTCTCGCCAACCTCTGCTTTTGTGGTCGATCTTGCAGTCATGGACGGGCTCGGCGCCGGCGCGAGGTGATTAGGCGTTGGGGCAGTCCCACCGCTCTTCATAATCGCATCGAAGGGGCAATTCTCACAATCGAATTTACGGTCGCAAAGCTTATAGTCGACGATGCCCGCTTCCATCCAAATACAAGGCAATTCGTTTTCCGGCCAGATGTGTTTCCGTTGTAGCATGCTATCCCGATTATTCCGCTAATTCCCATTGGAATGGCAAAGGTCACAGCCGTCCTCGATGGAAAAACTCTCCTTACCGTTGTGACAAACCCCGCATTGTTTACCCTCGTAAAGCTGCTCCATGCTCACGGCTCCCAGAGCGCCTGCTTGCTCCGGTCTGATTGAGAACATGCCGGCGTGGCAGTTCTTGCAGTTTGGTTTCTCCGTATCCACGTGCGTTTCGTGGGAGAATTTGACTTTGCCGGGACTGTTATCGCCGGTTTGGAAATAGATATCCGCCGGCAATTTCAGCTCCGGAGAAATCAGTGAGGTCGTTGTTGGGACTGCTTCTGCGACCGTAGTGGGCTTTGGCTTCTGCGCATAGCCATAGCCCAAGCTGATGATGATGATGACCAGCAAGCCGCCCAGAATGCTCATCGCTTTATAGCCGGCGCGTCCTGCGGCAACCAGCGGCGGTTGGTACTTCGGCTGGACGGTGCCGGTCTCCTCGTGAGTTTGGAAGACCGGCAAGTACTTGCTGGCCAGACTGAACAGCACAAACCCGGCGCCGACGATGGAGGCAGTGACCGCCAATTCCATCCATGAAGGGACGTATTCTACGCCGGCCGAGCGGGTCATGCCCGTGACGCTAACGTTCAGCCGATTCGTCACAAAGCCGAGCAATACTAATACCGAGGAGAGAAAAAGCCCGGCCATGTTTTCACGGATTTTCGGTATGAGCAGCAACACAATGGGCAGCATTGCACCCAGCACGACTTCTGCGAGAAAGAAAATGCTTTCTCTTGAGCCATCGAAAACATATTTGAGCGCGTTGTTGGCTGACAATTCCTGAAAACGCATAACCAACCACAGGGAAAGCACAACCACGATGACCCGGCTCAATTTGACCAATATTGAAAATTCCAACTGCTTACCGTGCGCCCGTGCGCTGAGATAGGATTCGAATATCACCATGGCCAATCCGCCGGCGATGGCGGAGATGAAAAAGAATAGCGGCAGCAGTCCGGAGTACCATAACGGATGCAGCTTGTCCGGGGCAATCACGTACAGCGTGCCAAGAGATGACTGGTGCAGTGTGGAGAGGAGCACGCCTACAATCACCAAAGGAACGGTGATGGAGCGAATGATACGCAGCGGCTTTTCCAGTCTGAACCGTTCTAACACGATGGGGGAGAATTCCAAAAACAAAACGGTGGTATAGAGCATCACACACCAGCCCACCTCGAACATGACCGAGTGGGGATTCCACATGATGATCGGATGCCAAACCCGATAGGGGCGACCCAAGTCGAAAAGCAAGGCGCCGATCACCAATAGGTAGCCCAAGAAGGCCGTCAAGACCGTGGAGCGAGCGATGGGCTTATAGTCTTTGAGATTGAAAATGTAGACGGTGGCGCAGACAACGAATCCGCCGGCAGCCAGGCCGACGCCGACCAAGATGTCGAATCCGATCCAAATGCCCCAGGGAAAGTCATCGGACAGATTGGTGGCGGCGCCCAGTCCCTGGGTGAAACGCAAGAACGTGGCATAGACTCCAAGCGTCCAAATGACTGCCAAAACCACCCGCCAAAAAGTTATTTTAGGAATGCGAAAATTGATCATGTCTTTTACCAAATAGTATGTTGATATCTTCTAAGGAATTGTGGATGAGACCGCGGATCTACTCGTCCATAATCCGGTCGTCCTCCTGGCGCGATTTTCGCTGGGAGTGCTCTTCCTCCAATCGGATGCGACGATTGATGATCCACCAAACGCCGAACAAGACGGCCCCGCCTCCGGAAACGATGTTGGGAATTTTCGACAGCACCTTCCAGGTCAATTCCGGATAAGCCTCGTCCTGAACGGAGTGCGGAAATCCCAATTCCGCGAAGGGAACCGGGGAGAGGTAAAGCACCGAAGTGCCGCCCGCCTCCTTGATGCCGTAGATATGTTTTACGTAGCGATTGGGATTCTTTTCGATCCGCTGATAAGCTTCCGCAATGAGCTTTTCTCGGTCGCCAAAGATCGTGGCTCCAGTCGGGCAGGCTGCCGTGCAGGCCGGTTCCTTTCCTTCCTTTACGCACTTTTCGTAGCACATAACGCACTTTTGCACTTTGGGAAGGGGACTGTCCCATTCGTACTTTGGTACTTGAAAGGGGCAGGCGACCATGCAATAGCGGCATCCCATACACTTGTCTTCCGCATAGATAACCGCACCTTCCGGGGTCTTCACCAAGGCCCCAACCGGGCAGGCCGAGACGCAGGCGGGATTTTCACAATGCATGCATTGTCGCCGAATGTTCACGCCCTTCCGGTGCTCGATCACAGTCCAATTATCGGCGGAGAGGCGTTCGGGCTTGATGTCCTTCGGCAAGGAATTGATTTCCTTGCAGGCCATCACACAGGCTTCGCAGCCAATGCATTTTGTCAAATCAGTCAAAATAGCTGCTTTCATCGGACGAATACCTCCACGTCAACTCCCACTTCTGCTCCTGCTCTTGCTCCTCCCGCTAAAATAGCTTGCTTCATCGAACCGCTCCCTCCGTCGCCTGCTGTGGACCGACTGAGAGGAATTCCTGCTGAAATCTCTCCCATGCTTGGTCATCCAATTGTTGAAGGACGCCCTCTGCTGGAAGGCCGCCGTCTTGCAGTGTCTGCGCCAGGGCAGGCTGCGGGGATGCGGAGGATAAGAACTCCCTGAGTCTCTTGATTTCCTGTTTAATCCAGTCGTGCGCTTCTTCGCCGACCAGCAGGCTCTTGAGAGTGCGCGCCAAGCCGTTCGGCCTTACGGCGATCGCCCAAGCGTTGCCGAGCGATTTCGAGTTGAGCATCTCAGGCTTGGTCAGCAGGTCTGAATTGATTTCCTCAATAACGCCGTCGCAAGGAGATTGAAGCCGCAGGGTGCGCTTTCCTTGCTTAATCTGCATGAGAGGGTCTCCTTTGGCAATCTGTTGGCCGCTTTGCGGGAGCCGGACGTCATCGATGGGTCCCAGTATTTTGGTAACCATTCGATCCACGCCGATGCGCAGCCGGCCGCTTGGAGTTAGCACGCCCCACAAGTGACCTCCACTGGCGAAAACCCCGTCCGGAAGAAAATGCTCATCGAAACCGTGGGCCGAGGTGACGCCTTGAGGAACAGCCCCTCCCTCGGTGGAATAATCCGTCGCGTTCGCCGTCTTCCGCTGCTGATAATGCTGGACGAAAAAATCGACCATGAGGGAGATCAAAACCAAAGCGATAATAATGAGTACTGTCATGTGATGCACCTTTGAATCTAAGAATGAATGATGTTTTTACACGTGCGAAGGCTGGGTCCTCTTGGAGCTAATTGGCCTCCGCTTTTTCCGGACGCTCCGAACCGGGCACTTTTCCGAGCACGCCTTAAGCGCAGCCCTCGTCATTGAAAAACTCTACACAGAATTCTTTCCACTGCTCGTCGGTCAGGTACTTGGCAAAGCCCTCCACCAGGTCGCCGCCGTCCTGCATGGCAGGAACCAGGTGGCCGGCATGGTTGAGCAGGAACTTGGTTCTGGCGCTTTTCAGCCAATTGGCGACCGAGGCGCCTTGAATGAGATTGGCCACGTTTTCCTTTAGGTGCGATGCGTTCACTTTGAGAATCCATTCACGCCACTTATTCTTGTCGGAGTTGACGTCGACGATGACGCCATCCACCGGCATGCGCTGAGTCAGCGTGCGCCCGCCGACCCGAGCCCTCCAGGCCACTTCGCCTTGGTGCATTTCTTGGCCGACATGGGGCAGGGCCAATACGTCGACTTTGCCGAACGCCCTTTTTGCGAAATCATCCAGACCGACCTCTACCAAATCTTGGCTCACGACTTTGGCAAAGGTATGGCTGGGGTGCAGGAACAACCCGGCAGCAGACGTTTGCGCCGTCTCCACGCTAACCGGAACGGTCTTTGCCACTACGGCCTTTCTTTTGGCAGCTTGCTCACGCAATAGGCTGATGACGATGAATACGCTGAACATCGCGGCAACGATTAGGACGACCATGATAGCTTCTCCTTAAATTGGAATGTGTTGACAATTTTCGAATGGTGAAGCAAAAGTTTCCACCTGCCCTTAAGCAACTATTGGGCCAAGGTTGTGACTTCAATTCGCTTCCGTTCCAGCCTCCATAAGCCAATGGATCTGCGCGTGATACCCAAAGGTCATTCTCCGCCTCAGGAATCCGCCTTCGGCGCTGATTCTGACATGCGTAAAGATATTCAACAGTCCGACGGTAAGAGTCACGGAAAATGTCCATATCCGGCCTTGAAACAAAGCCGGTTTGGATGATGAAAAATTATACAGCGAGTGTTTAAATGAACAACAAAACTGTCCGTTTGCTGGCAAACAGGTAAGTATTGCCGGGCGACTGGCCTGCGTGAATCCGGCCAAAAGTGGAGAGACTGCCAAGTGGAAATGGTTTCCGCGCCGGCGTCTTGGAAGCTTACAGCCATTCAGGTTGCACCAGCGGATGAAGCTCGCCGTTTTTGCTGTTGACAATGCTGGACTTTCTGACTATATTCTTTACAAAAATGAAAAAGGAGTGCCCATGAAAAACTTTATCCTGGTTCTTCCATTGCTCCTTTCCGTAGCGCCGGCCAGTGCGGAGAACTATCTCATAAACGGCGGTCAGGAATCACAGATCAACTATCAAATGGTTCAAAAAGTTGTTCCCGCCGCCGGGACGCAAAAGTTGATTCTCAGCTACGTTGCGCCGGTCACGTTTTCCTCTCCCACCTTCAATCAGAAAATTGCCAGCTTCAATTTGGATTTCTCTGTACCGCCCTCGTCGAAAGAAGAAAGTGCGGACAAGCGGGGGAACAAAATCATCAAAGCAACCTGGAACAAGCCCAGAAACGCGATTTCCGTAACGGTCGGGCTGACCGCCTTGAACCAAACCAATCTGCAGCGCCTGCAAACAAGAGCGGCCTTTCCGCTGACGGGACTACCCGCAGACCTTGAGGCATACCTCGCAGCTACCGAGCAGGTACCGGCCAAACATCCGCAGATCGTCAGCAAGGCGAAACAGATAACCAGTTCGGCAAGAACGGAGTTCGATGCTGTTCAGCAGATTCTTTCCTGGGTGGTAGACCACATGCAGTACGTCCTGACGCCCGAAAGCTACACAGCTATGTACTCGTTTCAAAGCGGCAAAGGGAACTGCCAGAACTATTCGCACCTCGCCGCGGCATTGATGCGCGCCGTGGGCATTCCGGTGCGGATCGTCAACGGTATTACCCTCAAAGAAGCCTATGACGTGAAAACCAGCGGCGGCGTCCTTACTTTACGCATGGCTCAAGGTCGGCACTCGTGGATCGAGGTTCACTTCCCGGACCTCGGCTGGGTTCCTTTTGATCCGCAGCAGACCGAGTTGTTCGTCAGCAATCGCTTCATCCGTGTCGAGGTAGGATTGGACAATGAAGAAACCTGCAACGACGGTCTGATACGATGGACGCAATCCAGCAGAAGCGGCGGTCAGCCGGACTTTGAGGAAGTCATCGAAGCGGCGTTTTTGGCAGACCGGGTGAATTTGAGCGCTGAGAAGCAAGCGTATGGACCGAAAAAGCTTTTGTTCTGTCCGGCAGTAGAGGCGAGTTTCACCAAAATGGCCGTTGCGCCGCCCCCACCTCCGCCAAAGCCCATTGCCGCTTCCCGATTGCGACAGCTTGAGTACGGCGAGCCCTCCGTGTTCGGCAATTTGGAATTTC
The DNA here is from genome assembly GCA_020722685.1 of Caldithrix sp. Next base: position 8,218 of record DYKH01000123.1, read on the forward strand.
CGCAAAATATCGATTTTCTTTCCACACGCGGCCCGGCCCAGCAAGCTGAAGAAGGCCAAATGGAGATGAGGAAGAATTTCTTGGTGGAAACCGCGGAATACGTCACGACTCAGGGAAATCAGTACGCCCAGACTTTCATCCTGAAAAAGCCGATGAAGCTGACCAAAATAGGTCTGGCCTTGCACAAGTTTGGCGGAGACGGCCAGTTGTGGGTGGAGATTCTCAAGGATGACGGCGGCGGCAAGCCGGGGGAATCGCTGGCCACCAGCGAGATTATGCCGCTGAATCAAATAAAATTTTCGCCAGGATATGCCTGGGTCGATTTCGACTTTAGCTCCGCAGCGCTGGTTTTGTCCCCAGGACGCTACTGGATGGCGCTTGGGTTTACCGGCAGCCCGATTGTGAATTGGTTTTTCTCCTACGGCAAACCTGTCGGCCCGGAAGACGGCACGCGATACAAAACCATGTTCGATGAAACCTGGAGTCGAAGCTTGGCTTATGAATTCAACTATCGGGTGGTAGGCATGAGCGCGGAATGACATCTGTCTTTTGCATTGGCGGCGACCACCTGGCGAAATGAACTGATGATTGGATAAACGACTAATCGAGGTACGAAAATGCGCAAAATGGTTTTTTGGTTGATGCTATTCTTAATGGGCGCTGAAATAGCGGCAGCTAAACCTTGGTCGATAGCGGGCGAGCCAACCAAGCTCATCGGCGGAGAAGGTCAATATTGCATGCAACCTGTATGGTCGCCCGACGGCTCGCGCATCGCCTTCACAACCGCCCGCTACCAAGAGCTCTGGGTGATGAATGCCGATGGCAGCGATGCTAAGCGAATTTCCAATGATCTGGCCGTAGGCTTTGGCTTCAAATGGTCATCGGATTCCAAGGCGCTCATCAGTCGCGTGGCCGAATTTCGCGGGAAATATCGCTACAATGCGGTCAAGCTCTTTGATCTCGCAAACGGTCAGGAAAGGCTGTTGACGGATTTCCGCACCTTGATGCCCGGTTTGCCGCACTGGGCGGAGGCGGACCAAAAGGTCTACATGTTCAACCGCGGCAAGCTGGAAGTATTTGATTCCGGCAAATCAGCGACCGGTCTTAAGAAGGGAATATCAACCCAGCCGGTTTATTTTCTGAAAGACGACCATCTCGCCATTGGCGATCTGGACACAAAGAAATATCGCGTCATCGAGTCGACCGCCGGCAAACGATGTCTGAATGCGACGCTTTCCCCCGACGGCAGCAAAATCGCCTTCGAGGTCATAGGCGGCAACATGTACGTCATGAATACGGATGGAACCGGCACGGTCGATCTGGGGCCGGGATATCGACCGCAGTGGTCGCCCGATAGCCGCTATTTGGTGTACATGATCACCGAGGACAACGGCTACGAGTATCTGTCATCCGACCTTTACATCATCGGCATCGATGGCAAAGAAAAAACCAACATAACAAATACTGAAGGTGTTTTAGAGATGAATCCTTCCTGGTCGCCGCATGGCAACAAGATTGCTTTTGATGTCATGGATGAAGGAGTGATATACATGATGGAGGTTTCTCGGTAGGCATGATTCTATCGGGGAAGAAAGCCAAGTAAAAATTAATCTTTTCAGAATGCGGCAAAGCCGTATCAGAAAAGTCAAAATGATTAGAGACAAAATGATTTTGACTATAATTACTTTGACCTAAAGATTTACGCGGTTGTGAAAGTTCTTTCAAGGTCAAGCTGCAAAGCGCAAGCTATGAAAAAGAATTCTACTTCGAGGGTTTCACAAACTGACTGGGAGCGAATCGATGCCATGCAAGATGAAGATATCGATTTGTCCGAGATTCCGGAAATCAATGCAGCTCAGTTAGAGCGAGCCGTATTCCGTGTTGGCGGCAAACCAGTCGGAAAGGCTTCGCTAACCACATTGCTAAAAATCCCTTTTTGAGGCCTAGTGCATCGCCTTTAAATGAAAACAATGGAGTTCAGATGAGATTTGGTTATGAAATTTTCTTGATTATCTTGGCTAATGCTTTATCACTTTCCGCCCAAGTCACCGGCCTTTCCGGCTGGAACATCTTCCTCGATCCGGGTCACAGCCGGAAGGAGAATATGGGCATCTACGGCTATTCCGAAGCGGAGAAAAATCTCGGTGTTGCTCTTAATCTTCGTGACATGTTGCTCTCGATGACGGATATTGATACAGTGTATATGTCAAGAACCGACGATCAACAGGTAGTCTCACTCAGCCAAAGGACGGATTACGCCAACAGTGTGGGGGCCGCCTGGTACCACTCCATCCATAGCGACGCTGGCGCCCCCGACGCCAACAGCACACTGCTTCTGTGGGGTCAGTACGAAAACAATCAGGAAAAGGTCCCTCATGGCGGTAAAGCCATGGCCGACATAATGGTGAACGTCCTGACTCGTGGAATGCGGATCGGCACAAGGGGCTCGGTTGGCGACCACACTTTCTATGGCACCTGTCCCAGTAGCCGGCCTTGCCCGTATTTGTGGGTCAATTACTACTCGAACATGCCCTCGGAATTGAGCGAAGCCGGATTTCATACCAATCCCACGCAAAACCAACGTAACATGAATGCCGAATGGCGACGGCTGGAAGCCAGAACGTTGTATTGGTCTATTCTTAAGTTCCACGGCATCCAACGACCATTTGTTGGCACCTGCGCCGGTTTCATCTCCGACGTCGAAACCGGCGTGCCGTTGAATGGTGCCAAAGTGCATCTGAACGGGGAGACCTACACCACGGATACCTTTGCCTCGCTTTTCCATCAATACAGCAACGATCCGGAGCTTTTGCACAACGGCTTTTACTATTTCGAGAATCTTCCTGACAGCGCACTCCCCATGATCGTCGAAGCGGAGGGCTACAATGCCGATACGCTACTTGTCAGTATCTCCGACACCTTTTTCACCTTCAAGGATATTAAGCTGCTCTCGAATGTGCCGCCCTTTGTCCAATCGACAACACCCATCAGCGGCGACACCACCTTTCCTGCTTGGGATGACATCGTCGTCCAATTCAGCCGCAGGATGAATCGGGCGAGCGTGCAGGCGGCCTTTCAAATCGCCCCTCCGGCCAATGGCAGCTTTTTCTGGCAGGACAACGACAGACGGATGATTTACCGCGCCGATACGTTGTTGTTTGAAACGAATTACCTGGTCACCATCGCCGGCACGGCCGTCGATGTTTACAACCATTCCTTGGACGGCAACGGCGATGGAATCGGCGGCGACTCATATTCACTAAGCTTCGAGACCGGGCCGCCGGACATTGCACCGCCGGTAGCAGTTTCCGTATATCCGGCAAATGCCTCCACGAATGCAGAAGTGTGGCCCATTATCAGTATCGCCTATGACGAACAGATTGATCCATTCTATCTGGCGAGCGATATCTTCAAATTGGAGAATTTGAGCAATGCTCAAGCCGTACCAGGCACTCTGCGTCATTACGTCGTGAACAACCGCAGCGTTTTGAACTTTTTTCCAACCGAGGCGCTGCGCCTGAATCAAGGGTATGCCTCCAAAATATCGGCGGGTGTGCGCGACCTCTTTGGCAACGTAGACACCGCGCCCAAGACCTATCGCTTCAAGACGGTGAATTATGCCTTGGAGGCTACCAAGATCGATGATTTTGAAGCCAATGTCACCAGCAATTGGTGGGTGCCGCAGCAGAGCGGCAGCACCAGCGGAATTATTACCGACAGCACCTACCGTGACGTCGAAACCGGTTTGACCAACCTGTTAACCAAAAGCGCCACGGCTCTGAAGATTCACTATGGCTGGGACGTCAATGCCTCCACTTGGCTCATCCGCGATTACCTCAGCGGCGGTAAGCCGAGAAGCGTTCAATTCGATAAAAGCTATATCTTGCAGGTTTATGTTTTTGGCGACGGCAGCGGCAACCAATTCCGCTTTTGCTTGGACGACAATTTGCCGACGGAAAAGGCGGCCAATCATGAAGTCAGTCCCTGGTACAGCGTGGACTGGATCGGCTGGAAGCTTGTTTCTTGGGATATGACCAATGATGCTGTCGGATCATGGATTGGCGATGGGCAATTGGACGGCGTCCTGCGAATAGATAGCATTCAACTGACCTACAATCCCGGCAGCCCCATCACCGGGCAGCTCATCTTTGATGATTTGCAGGTGGTCAAAAAGACCGTGACCGACGTGGAGCAACTGGCGATAGCTTCCTTGCCAACCGATTACGAATTGCTGCAGAATTATCCCAATCCGTTCAATTCGGAGACGACCGTCCGCTTTCGACTTCCCGAAACGAAAAACGTTTCTATCGTGATCTATGACGCCTTGGGCAAGAAGGTTCGCAGCTTGCTGAGCGAGAATCGGCCGGCGGGCGAATATCAGGTTCGCTGGAACGGCAAGGACGATGCAAACCGACAAGTCGCCAGCGGGCTTTACATTTGCAGGTTGAGTGCCGGCGGATTCAGCAAGAGTATTCGCATGACGTTTGTCAAATAGAACAAAGATAGACCTCACAGGTCTCCGAGACCTGTAAGGCTTGCACCAAACAGCAGCAAATCAGGAGGAGCCATGCAAGAACAGGAAATAACCAGACGAAATTTCATCAAAGAAGTGGCCGGGGCAACAGTAGCCCTTTCCGTCGTGGGCTGCGCCACCATGCCGGCGAAAACGACGACGCGCATTATCGGCGCCAACGAGCGTATTAGAATGGGGGTCATCGGCTGCGGTGGCATGGCCAATAGTCATATAAAAGCGCTCAAGGCCATGAAGGATTCCGACAACGTGGACATCATGGCCGTGTGCGACATTTGGGATAAACGTCTGGCGAAGGCAGCCGACTCGACCGGGGCCAAGGCAGTCAAGAACTACCAAAGCATATTGGACGATAAGGATATCGACTATGTTTTGATTGCCACGCCCGAGCATTGGCACCATCGCATGATTCTCGATGCGCTCGATGCCGGAAAGCACGTCTACGTGGAAAAACCGATGACCCATACCATTGAGCAGGCGAAGCAAGTGGTCAAGAAAATGGCGAATTCCAAGCTAAAACTCCAAGTGGGTGTGCAAGGAATGTCGGACGATTCTTACATCACGGCCAACAAATACATCAAAGAGGGGGCGCTCGGTAAGGTGGTCATGGCGCATATCGACTATTCGCGCAACTATCCAGAGGATTTTTGGGCATCAGAAATAGATCCAGAGGCCAAGCCGGGCATCAATCTGGACTGGGAAGCCTGGCTCGGTCCTGCACCCAAGCGGCCATGGGATCCGCGTCGCTACTTCCAATGGCGTCGTTACTGGGACTATTCCGGCGGCATTGCCACGGACTTGTTCATTCATCGCATCACCCGCATCATCCGCTCGGTCGGCTTGACCTTTCCCGAATACGTCGTCGCCACCGGCGGTAAATGGAACTTTGTCGACAGTGTCGCCGAGATTCCCGACACTTTTAATATGCTGGTGGATTATCCCGGCGGCCCAACGGTGCTGGTGGTTTCCTCCATGGCCAACGATACCCCCATCCAACATCTCATTCGCGGCCACAACGCGACGCTGGAATTTACCTCCACCGGTTTTACCATTACGCCGCAAAAACCCACCAAGCGCAATGTGACTCCCAAGCCCGGCGAAACGGTCATTGAGGATGAGGGAATCATTACCCATCAGAAAACGGGTGCCGAAGATGTCACCTTGCATCATCGCAACCTGCATGCGGCCATCCGCCAAGACGCGCCGCTCAATTGCGATCATACACTGGGCTACTACGGCGTCGTGGCTTGCATGATGGGAGTCATGTCTTTTCGTCAACGGGAATACTTGCGATGGGACAAGGTCGCGCAGAAGGTGAGGAAGGCATAAGGGTCATTTTGTGGAGCATCGCGACCCATGGACCTGATCGAGCTAAAAGAACGTATTGCCCAATGGGAAAACCTTCATACGGAATTCAAAGAATGGCCCATCCATTCGGATGATTTAGCGGCAGACTTGGTAGCGTTTGCCAATTCCGATGGTGGTCAGCTCATTTTAGGAGTCGAGAAAAATCGCGCTATAGAAGGTGTTGGCGACGCCGACGGCGCCACGCGGGAAGTAGATAACGTTGCTGCGAACAACTGTGAGCCACCGATTACGGTCATCCAGGAAGTGCTGTATCCCGAAGACCAACTGAAAGGAGGAAAAGGGGAAAAGGCTCAGGCAGAAAAGAAGGCTGTTATCGTCATAAATATTCCCAAGGGTGATGCACGGCCCTATCGCACCAATCGTGGTGTCTATTACATTCGCACTTCGTTCGGACGCAGGCAAGCATCTCGTGAAGAATTGCTGCGGATGTTTCAGGCAACGGAGAGTCTATATTACGACGAGACGCCGCTCCCGCGACTGAGCATTGCCGACTTGGACTGGGATGCTTTGGACCGGTATCTGGAGGCCACCGGGCAGGAAGATCTCAAGAACAATCGAGAACGGCTGCTGGAAAACTGGCGAATGTTATCAAAGGGCTATCCGACTATTGCCGGGATCATTCTATTTGGCCGACAGCCGCAATTGCATTTGCCGTTTGCGCAAATCAATGCGGCAAGGTTCATGGGACAGGATAGCTCCGAAAATCCCTTTGACCGCAAGGATTTGACCGGTCGTTTGCTCGACGTGATCGACCAGGCTGAACGGTTTCTCTATCTGCACTTGAGAATTCCACATGAAATTCATGGTTTCGAGCCCGAACCCAAACCAGAGCTTCCCAAGGAGGCATTGCGCGAGGCCATCGTCAATGCCGTCGCGCATCGTGACTACACGATTCCCGGGCCGGTTCGGCTTTTTATTTTCGACGACCGCGTTGAGGTGCACACGCCGGGTAAACCACCGAACACCGTTGATGAAGCCGCCATGCGTGCCGGGGTTCACGTTGTTCGGAATCCGAGGATTTATGCCCGCTTGTCAGACGCAGGCCTGGTGACGCGAGCCGGGACAGGGATTCGGCGAATCATTCGACTGGTGAGAGAAGCGACCGGTCGTGAGGTTGAGATTGCTATTCGTGAATTCGAAGTACTGCTGACTATTCCGAGAAAGCCGTTGGCTCCTGATAGCTAATCATGGTTGTTAGAGTGTCGATAGCTCATAGATTATGTTACCGTAGATGCCTGGCGGTCCATGGTACTTTAGTTGTTTCCGGCACACGTCCTTTTTACGGGTTTTGAAATGTTGTAACAGTTCAGCCCCTGTCAAAAATGAATGTCATTCCGACCGAAGGGAGGAA
>DYKH01000484.1 GCA_020722685.1 Caldithrix sp.
CTGCCTTGTTCTCTTTCACAAACAAGGTTCGTTGAGTTTGTCTAAAGTCCAATTATTAGAGAGTTGAAAGCATGTGGATATGATGTTGACGCAAACACACTTCTCGAATAATTGTGTTGGTCGTAAGCGAGGATATCGAAGCACAGGAGAGAAAAAATGAACACAGACGAAAAACTTGCCTGCATTCCACGCTCGCTACACCAAAATGGGTTCAATCCAAAATGCGCCTTGCCCTATGGTTTGAAATTTGAGCATGTTCAACATGCCATGCAGGACTTTTTGGATTTCCTGGGCTTTATCAACCAGCAACTCAACACCAAAGAAATGCCGCGCTTGGAATCTTTCCTCATGCCCGCAAATTTCAGCAGCATGGTGGGCGAGTACATGAATATCACCATCCCCAAATATTGCCCCACTCTCGCTAAAAATCAATATCACAACGGACATCCTGATTTGATCCCTGTTGGCGTCTTTGCCAACAATGCCGTTCAACATTCAACGGAAGGGATTGAGATCAAAGGCTCGCGGCATTTGGCTGGCTGGCAGGGACATAACCCCGAATCCATTTGGCTGATGGTTTTTGTGTTTGACAGCAATACATCCAATGACAAGTTGAAAAACATTGCGCCCAAGCCTTTCTCGTTTCAAGCCGTTTATGCGGCGAAACTGACAAAGAAGGATTGGGCGTTTTCAGGTCGTTCGGCTACAAGTCGCCGAACGATAACTGCCAGTGTGACGCAAAGCGGCGTTCAAAAGATGAAAGCCAATTGGGTTTACGAAGATCTAAGCGAACGATAGTTCCAATTGCGCGTCCTTTACGACAAGCGCGGCAAGTTTCTTAATAGCCTGTTTGCTCATTTGGTAATACTCATCCATACGTTCCACGCCGATAGACGAGTATCCGACGGCATTTGCGGCGGCGATAGTTGAGCCTGAACCCATAAACGGATCCAAGACTATTCCTTCGCCAAGTGGCAACGAACTGTAAACGATCTTTCTCAAAAAGGATTGCGGTTTAAGACTTGGGTGGTCTGCGATTTCTCGCTCCTTTTGCGGCGTTCGTTCGCTTTCAATAACATCTTCAAACGGATTTCCATCGGGCTTGCGGCGCAAGCCGCCTGTTTGAAACTCCCGAAGACAATCGCTTACTTTCATACCATTTATTAATGGTTTACGAAAAACTCCCCACGGCTCATAGCGGCTTCTTGGCATGGAGCAAACATCGGGAAACTCATCTTCCGCGTTTTTTGGTCTGTCGCCGCCGCGCATGGTTCTAACAAGGCGGATGACTTCGCCGCGAAATTCAAATCCCTGCTCGGCAATTGAAGAAAAGACAATTTGAGATAGGAACGCATTCGACGCAACAAAAATGTGTCCGCCTGGGCGAATGATTCGCAAAACCAGTTTTGCCCATTCGGAAAAGTAATCCTTCATTTGCTTTCGCTCGCCATTATTTAAAGCAGTGAAGCGTGGCAGAGGCGAGCGAACATGACCATCGAATGATGGGGGAATTCGCCAGACTCCGCCATTTCCATTTGTTCGCTTTTCCAGTTGCTCGGGCTCATATTCTTTTACACCATAAGGCGGATCGGTCACAACCGCGTGGATGGACGACTCTGGAATCAGTTTCATCCAGTCGAAGCAATCCGCGTGGATAACCAGCGCGTTTTCTAATGCGAACGATCCGAAACCAGCAGAAAAATCTTTTTTCATTGTTACTTGCCTTCAATCGCTTCGCCGAATTTATAAGCGGGCGCCAACTCTCGCACCATCTGTGCCATTTTGCCTTGCTCTTTTAGATTGGTCAAAAGTTGCTCAAAATCTGTCAGACTCAGGATAATTGCCTGCGGCAAATTGTGTCGTTTGACGATATAACGCGTATTGTTTTGGACTACGTCGGTCAAAATCAAGCCGAAATTATTTTGAACTTCAGTTGAAGCAATGGTTTTGGAAGTTGACATAGAAATCTCCAAATTAGCGATTTTGGATAAATTATACAACTCGACGACTGTAAACGCAAGGGAAACTCGCTCGGAATTTTCAGAACAAAACAGGCTATTGTAAAATCAGTCTCGGAGGACAAAATGCCCCGCTCACGAATCGAATGGACGGAATCCACTTGGAATCCGCTTACTGGCTGCACGAAAATCAGCCCTGGCTGTAAGCATTGCTGCGCGGAGAGGATGGAGGGGGAGGTGTGAGTAGAAAAACGATGAGCCATGTTTTCGCAACAGGCTCATCGTTTATTTTGAGGCTGGTTTTCGTGCTTTTCTTG
>DYKH01000485.1 GCA_020722685.1 Caldithrix sp.
ACGACATTATACCTGCTGGGGCAGTTCGTGTCAACAGCCTGCCGCGACGAATTTTTACTTTATGACCACCGTCAAAGTAAAGGTCTCGACTGGCGGCTCATCCTCCCACGAGCGGAAATAGCCCAAAGTCAGGGTGGCCTCGCCTGTCGCGACCGCTTCGAACCGAATCGTCTCGGTCCCGCCCGCACCGACCAGTCCATCAGACCCGGTGGCTTGTTTGTACTCGATTTCCCCGACCTGCTTCAAAACATCCGCGTCGACCTCCATCACGTGCCAGGAATAGCCGGTTGTGGGATTGGACTCGAGCGTGATGACCAGTTCCTGACCCTGTTCAAGCGTCACGCGGGACCCGTTGTCTGCCTCCGTTAAATCCCCCGACTGCGGGCCGCAGGCAACCAACTCTGCCAACAAAAAAACTACCAGGTAGCGTAAGGCTTTCATTGACACTCCATTTCTTGACATCAGGCCGGGATTTTCGCAGCGATTTCCATCGCTATGGCAAAACCCAGGCAAAAGAGTAAAAATCCTGAATCGTATAGCTCGGAGCAGCATAGGTTACATAATTGGCTGCATACCCCACCTTGGAGGTCCCGTACCGAATGTACATATACCCTTTCTGGCCCCACGATGTGCCCCAGGAATTCCTCAAAATCCAGGCTTTTTTCGCATCATCCCAGCCTACCAAAACGACTCCATGGTTGACCACGCCGCTGCAAGTTTCATTGGTCTTGAAGACTCCGCTCTTATAAGCCTGGAAAGCCGGGCCTACGCAGACTGCCACCGAAACCGGCCCGTGACGATAGATCGCCTCTTTGATCTTCGCGACCGATGGCACACTCTTGTTGTTGGTCACGTAACGCCATCCCGTCAACTTGTAAGGATGTTTATACGGCCCATCGCAGGCGACGTCCTCTTCCGCATAGGGGAAAGCTTTTTCAAGCACCGCCCCGGCCCTGGTCTCACTGGGCGGCTTCTTCTTCCAGTGATAATCGTGAGCGAACCAGCCGCCATTGCAGCCCCAGCCATCAGTGTTGCAGGAAACCAGATATTGTTCCGAAAGATCGGTACTTACCTTTTGCTTGATCTTCAACAGGGATTCGAAAGGCCCAACCGTGCTGAAAGCCCAGCAGGAACCACAGCCGCCTTGATCCTTTATGCTGGTCACTTTGCCCTTCTTGCGCCAGTCGAAAGAAGCGGGCAGGGCCAAATTCGTCGCAGGCCCCTCCAAAAGCTGTTCGCTCCCCAAAAGCTCTAGCGGGGATAAATCATCCTCGTTTTGGACCGTCTCCGGGATTGTGAACACCCGCGAATCGCCCAGGTTGGATACCACGCGCAATTCAGGCGCCTGGACTGTGATCTCCCGCGAGGGACTTTCAACTCTCAACCAGGGCCGCCTGTAGAGGAATTTCAGCGTTGCCTCTCCATCATCCCTGGCAATGAACGTGAACTTTTGTTTGGCAGCCGCGCCCAGCCCGAAGGTATCGGAGAAGTATTCTACACCTCCCGTTCTTTCGAGCAGGGCATTCCTATCCTCTGACCTTACCACTTCCCACGAATAACCCGTCGAAGGATTGCTCTCCAGGATCACCACCAAAATTTCCCCTTTGTAGACTTTACCAGACATGGAAAGCGAGACTGGCCCCTCCAGCAAACCGGCAATATAGTCATCGTTCGCGAAAAAAGCTTCCCGCACCTGGTCGAATCCGCCATCACCCTTGAGTGCAAAGTTGTACGTGTAAGGGTTCTGACTTCCAGGAGATGTAGCATTTTTCAAGTCGAATTGAACGCCCCGTGGAGACAACATGGAGTTCAAACCGCTTTCTATGGCTTTCTTCAAAGCCACGTCTCCCCCCATGACCTCGGCCACAGCCGGCACGAACGAGAGATTTACATCGGCAGCCCATTGCGTTTCAGAAAAGACCTGGATATCCGCTCGGTAACTGGAAGTGCATCCCGCCGCAGTCAACAAGACGAGAATTCCTATAAGCGCCAGGAATCGGAATGTTCTTGTATTTGGATCTGGGGCAATCTTCGCCTGAACGATTCTTTCTATGCTTTTGGGAAATTTATTTGTATTCATTTTTCCTCCAAATTTAAAAACCAACAACTTTGTTTGTGAAATCCTCTACAAATAATTGTAATGATTTTCATTTGTAAGTCAATGTTAAATCAGTGAAAACCTCCCACACAAAGCTCTCGATTATCAAAAACGTTTCCTTATTGACAAATCCCCCCACCTCCGCTACCCTCAGGGTGTGGCCGAACTCACCCCCT
>DYKH01000124.1:0-6654 GCA_020722685.1 Caldithrix sp.
TTAATATCACCGCCCTGCTCAACAGTGACATCTAGCGTGTCAGGATTGCCCGCAAAATAATCATACAGCTCATTGATCAATGTATCAGCAAGCCCGGCATATTGCACCCAATCGCTGCTAATGTGATATACACTCTTGTCATTCTTGGCGATGCTCGCGTCATTGCTCTTACTTTTGGTGTATTTGGTAACCCGCTTTATAGCATAGCCAGTCAGCTCGAGCTTAGTCATATAGACGCTTACCCCACTGTTATTGCTGATATTTAGTAATGCGGCGTCAGGAAAGTACGTCACGCCCACTGAACAGGACGATGTATAATCCGTCCCGGTCCCGTTGCTATTAGCGTACATCTTGTAATTTGTGTTTGGCACTGGGGTGTCCCCGGACAACACATACGGTGTTTCAGACAAATAAGGGACAGAGATAACAGTGTTGCCAGGCTCTAACAGCATCGGCTGAGTCAACTCGTATATCGTGCCATGCTCTTGGCGCGCAAATATGTTCACATCCACCTTAACAACGTTCACCATGTTGTCCCAAGGCATACTGCGATATATCTCTTTGAGCAGCATGCTATTATTCAGGGTGGCAACAGTCCCGCGACTGCTAAGCCTATCACGATACACAAACTTACCATCACCGGCGACGTAGACATTACCCCCAAAACTATTGACCAGGTCAACGATTCCGTCCCATACATTCTTATCGGCATTGTTCCACCAGTACAACACGTAATCGTTATTGATCTCGATATTCCTACCCCAGCTTGCCGGCCAGGACACCGCGTCAAGTATATCGTTCAGGATATTGGACACCGTCTTTGATTCGGCGACCGGTATCAGCTCTTTGCGGTTTTGCAGCCACAATATCGCATCTTTGGCCGTGATGGTGATTGTCTCTCCTAGATAGCCCTGCGGTTTAATATCCGTAATCCGCCCAGTAAACAGATAATATTTTACGCCAGTAAGCCCGAGCCTTACCCAGACCCGCACGTACCGCCCCGCCCGTACATTAGGGTATAACGGCGAGTTAGCGTTGTATGGGTCATAGCGGTTAGTGCTGTCCGATAGCGTCAACGATAGCTCACCAGGGCTCGCTTGTTCAAATCCTGTGCCATCGGAGTTAATTAGGTTATTCCTGCCCCGCCGTATCTTTAAATCATGGCAATACTCAGCCTCGTTAGTCCCGCTAAACACCCCATCGCCATCCCAATCTATCTCAATAGCCCAGCGTAATGTATTGTCTGACGGCTCACCAACTAACGCTCCGTAGTATTGCTCGTTATACACTACCTCGTTATACACTGCACTGTGTGCCATCATTTACCTCGCATCACTTGTTCAATCAGCGGTTTAAGTTTATACATGAGCTCGTCGCGGTCAGCCATCGAGAATACGGGCTGATAATTAATCACCACTTGTGGCGCGCTATAACCGCCCCCAGTCATTGCGGGATACGACGGCATTGCCTGAGCCATTGCATATCCCATCCCGTTCGGTATTCCTGCTAAACTCACCCCAAGTTCTGGCATGGCTTTCCCAACCACCTCGTCCAGCGCCTTGCTAATCCCGCGCAGACCAAGCTCAAATGGCGTTGGTGACCCCGGCGTAAGCCAGTCTGGCAGTACCAAGTCCATCAACTTGGCTGCCATGTCTGTTATCCAGTCAATTACCCCGCGAATAGCATTAGATATTGCGTTGAGCGCTGGGACAAGCGTACCCTGCAGTAAATTCGAAAAGCTCTGCGTTGTCCTTCCCCAGGTTTGGATACCGGCATCTATCAGCTTAATTAACGGCGTCAACTCCCGCAACGCAACCGACACTAGTCTCAGCCCAGAGGTAGCCAGCGTTACAATAAGTTTAATTAGCGGCGGCAATATGGTAATTAATAGCGGCGTGATCGCTATAATCAAGTCGGCAATTAGCCTAATCAGAGGCGGCAATACCTCCTTTATAGTCGGCATTGTGGCTCTTGTCAAATCAATAATAGCTTCGGCAAGTATTGGTAATATCTCGCGGATAAGCGGTACTATCGCCAGCGCCAGCGCCGCAAATAGCTCTTTCAGCGCCGGCATTATCTCTTGTATCACCGGCGTTACCTCCTCGATCAGCGCCGCAATTACATCGGCCATTATCGGCAGTACTATATGCGCAATCTCCACCATAGCATCTATTATCGGCTGCAGTATTGGCATTATCAGCGGAATAACGCTATTAATCAGATTAGTTATAACCGGCAACAGCATATTGATTACATTCTGTATTTCGCCCAGCACCGGCACCAACAGCGCACTTATCGCCCCAAATATCGTCTCGATAAGCGGCACCAAAACTGGTAGGGCACCGTTAATCAGGTCCGTGAAAATACTAATCAACGGGGTAAGGACCGCGGTCAACGTGCCCAATGCCGGTCCAGCCAACTGTCCAAACGCATTGAGCAGCGTTCCCAGCAGCCCAATCACTTGTGGTCCAATCTGGGCCGAGAATGTCAGGAATGGCATTACTAATCCATTCATTACAGCCGGCAGCATATCGCTGACTAGCATTTTAATGATTTCGCCAAACTTTTCAGCTAGTGGTGCAAGTCCGGCGGCAATTTTGTCGGCAAAAGCGGCAAATTCAGGGCCTTGAACAAGCTTAACTACTTCTCCGAGCCCGGATTTTACAACCTCGAAAAACGGCTTGAATGCAGTCCCTATCGTCAGCTTAACGCTGTCAGTAATCGTTGACCATAACCCCTCCATTGTGCCGGCTTGCTTCTCCATCGCTCCACTAAAGCGGTTAAACTCGTCGGTCAACGCCTTCCAAACAGTTTGGGTATCCACCCCACTCTTCTGCAATTCCTCAATCTTTTGGCGGCCTTCCGCGGTTAATATCCCCATTTCCTGCAGCCGCATCGCCGCCTCGCCAAACGGCTTGCCGCTTTGGATAGCAACATACGCCCGGCCAAACCACATTCCAACCTCGTCTATCGCCTGACCGGTGACCGCCGCGGCATTGCCGATAAGGTTAAGGTTGCCCATTGTATCAAGCGCGGTCCCGCCAAATGTCTCTAATAATTTGCTGGCATTAATGATCGGCCCCGTTTCGAACGGCGTCTTTGCCGCAAAATTATACAGGTCGGCAATGTGCTTCTTTGCCGCGTCGGCTGAACCGAGCAACGTTTCGAATTGCAGCGTAGCTGTCTCTAATGATGCGTTAGTCTTGACTGCACTGGCAATTAGCGCGCCAAAACCAGCTGCGGCAGCCGTAGCCCCGCCAAGTAGAGCCACCCCAGCAGCCTTGCCAATGCCAGCCAACCCGTCAAATGCCCTTCGCACCTTGCTGACATTGCTGGTCGCCTTATCATTAGCGATAATATCTATCTCTACTTTATCCGCCATCAGCCTTTGCCTTCTTGCCTAACAAACTCGTTAGTTCTAGCCAGCGCACTAACCATAAAACCTTGCTCCCCCCAGCGATCTCCCAGGGCGGCGTTCCCCACTCCCTAGCCAACATCAGTACCCCGACCCAGATCGGTGGAGTGCCGCCGTGATACACCGCCGAGATTAGGCGCTGGCGTTCGGAGGGGATACGGCTCTCCCCAATACAGCTTCGATTTGCTGGGCCAGGTCGGCCACAACGTCCGACAAGTCGCTCAACGTTAGTTTTCCAACCGCCTTAATCGCCTCATCCTCAGGGAGATAATCGCCGTTGTCGTCAGCCGCAAATTTGGCCAGCAAGTCGCGCACATCCCGCGCACTTAACTCGTTATTTTGGATAGCGATTATGTCATCTAGCGTGAGCCGGTCAAGTTCCACTTTTAGCTTCATCAACCCTCCTTATGGCAGGCTAGCCAACTCATTAACTACAATAATCTTGCCAATCATCGCTTGGGTGGCGTTGTACCCGAGTTGGAGTTTACCGGTCAGGATATCATTTCCGTCCTGCTCGCCCAGTTTTTCAAACGATATCCATTTCCCGACAAGATCAATCCGCAGTGTCTTCTTGGAGTATAGCGTCCCCGCAGTAGCAACATTACTGCCCTCGATATTAATCCTAATCGCTCGCGCGGTTTGGCTGAGCCAAGCCGACTTCTCGCTGACCGCACTCGAGTTATGCTCAAAGGTTATCTCCAGCGTCCCATCTGGGCCGACGTTCTTGATGTGTGAAAAGTATAGTTGACCACTACCGGTATACACCTCTTGCCAGCCCGTGGTTATCTCAAGATTAAATCCTAGCAGCGTATTGCTCACCAACGTTGATCCAATCGTTCCTGACGCCGGGTCAATGTATAGCTTCGCCCGTTGAAACAGGATCTCCTCGACCGTCGGTATAGACAGCGATGGCGTAAACGTACTCGGGCTAACCTGCCTGCCAACCCACTCGGCGGAGTACTTCACCGCTTCCTTCGGGCTGCCCGACAGCTTAAACGACTTAACAAATGCATACTCCATTTCCTCGGCGGCGACGTTATCACCGCCCTCGATGGTATATGTCTGGATCGTCGGGACGGTAGTCGTCGGTAGTGGATATTCATATATTTTGTCGCTGCCCGTTCCGTCAGCAGCCCCAGTGCCAACCTGCTTAATCCCAGCCTCGAAGATATAAGGTAACTGCTCGTAAGTAGCCTCGTTGTCCCCCATTGACAACTTAGCAGCCACAGCCGGGATATAGCTGCGGTCTGTCTTAACCAACAAGCCGATATCCTCATCAGGTATCACTAGCTCTGTGCTGTTTTCGAGCAGAGCATCTGTTACCCTCAACACAGCCGTTGCAGCGACAGCAGTTCCCGGAGTCGTCTCCTTGCCTATTTGTAATTTACGTAACTTCCTAATCCCGTCAGTCATTGTCTTTATCCTCCGCTTTTCTTACTAGCATTTTATTCTCGCGGGTCAGCCGCGCCTCGCATTTAGCGTCTTCTAATGCGTACAGACCGCTCTTGAGCAGTGCCTCAGCGCCTCCGTATAAAGCGACCTCATCATCGCTTAAATCACGCGCCGGCACACCCGCCAACCAATCACCATGCCCAATATATCTCATCATCATAACCACCTCACTCACAGCGACATCATAATCTTGACCCCAACCTCAAATTTATAACCGATTGTGGTTGTATCAGCGTAAGACAGCCCGCCAAACGTACGGTTGATCGAGGTTATCGTGCTCACCGAACTGTTTAATGTTGGGTCGGCTATTAACTTGCGCAGGAATGCCTCACATATCGCTTGCGCTTTGGCAATTGATATGCCCAACAACACCCGACTAATGTGTATCTCTACCACCAGCGTCACTAAGTCCTTCGCTTCACCAGCCGATAACAGTTCGGTTGTTCCGCCGCCCTCGTACACGACCGCGAACGGCAGCATATCGGCCGCTTCCGTCGGCTTATTAGGCGCTGATTTGATGTCCGGTATGCCGCGCAGTATATTAACCAGCTCTTGGATTGCCGCAGACACGCTCATACGTCAACCCTCTTATATATCTCCACGATTGCTGCAACGTCGGGGTCTAGCTCCTTGGTATAGCGCAACTGCCCAAGCTCAACGACAGCCCCTGTGTCAGCGTAGCCACTTTGCCCGCGCCGAAACCACCTTACGGCTTGGATGATAGCCGCCTGCTTAATATCAGCTGGCACGACCGTCGAGTATCCCCATTTGGCGGTTATCTTGACCGCCTGTGGGTAATTAGGCCAAGCCACTAACGTCCCATAAACCTTTAAGTCAATCCGCACCCGCGGGTAACGATTGTACGGCCAAGTAGTGTAATCAGTAACGGCCAATGCAGTATAGACGCCGTCCCCAGCATAAGATACCTCAACGGTCACCGGCTCCTCGGCCATCTCGTCTACCCAGAGCTTATCTCTCCCGTTACCGTCATAGTAACGGGTGCTAGCTGTGGAGATGCCAAACGCCCCTAAGTCCCTACCGCACAAATCGTCAATCAAGCGTGATGCCCGGTCGGCTAGTGCGGTAAGTATGGCGTCATAAGTCGCATCATACGATGCATCCGGCATACTCTCTTTTATTTCGGCAAGCGTGCAATATGCCATATTTCCCTTTACTTATCGGGGAGGTTAACCTCCCCGATAGACTAAACGATTTTAGGCATTACGGGCAATAGCCAGCCCAACCACCGCAAATGTAAAGCTAGGGGCAGTTCCGGCGATAGTGGCCACAGCCCGGATGTAACGTTTAAACACCTTGGCTTTTATCGTCTCGCTGGTGGCGCTCGTCGCCTGCGTAAACACCGCACCGCTTATATCAGTCCACCCAGTAGACCCGTCATCGCTCTCTTGTAGCTTTAGATCTAGGGTTGGCGTTGTCCCGGATACAGCTCCAACGTTGAGATATGCCAACATATCCTTCACCCCAGGGTTAACGTAACCCAGGAGGTCAACCGCCGATCCGTTTGCGCTAGCAGTGCGCGCGGCAGCGTCAAACAAGGATAGCACTTTAATCTCTTCCATTATCCACCTCCATCCACTTTATGTAGCAATCTTTTGTACCTTGATCCGCCAGGGCTCGACAACTTGCCCGCCAACCCGCTTGCGGGCTAACAGCAAGACAATATCGGTCTCGGCGTACAACTCCGTAAGGCGCTGGATCGAGATTCCTACCCGATCCACAATCAGATAACCGTTCAGATCGCCGAAGATAATCGGATAGCTGTTAGC
>DYKH01000124.1:6754-15373 GCA_020722685.1 Caldithrix sp.
ACTGGACCGCCCCAAACCCACCAACCGCTGCGATAGGCCACAAGTAATTATTGGTTGTGTCTTTCAGCTTGCGGATTGCTAACTCAGTTGACTTATTCATATACCACTTGGCGTTGCGCTCATATTGTGCTGGTAAGGCATAAGCCAGATCAATCAGCCCGTCTGCAGTTAAGGCGCTAGCATTGCCACTCTTGACAGATACTGGTCCGCCAGCATCAACTTGGGCAAGGATACCCAATGGCTTGTGCGCTCCATCGCCACCTATAAACGCCTCGTTCTCGCCCAACGCAAAGGCCTCCGCAAACAAGTCGCTGGATATGCCAAGAATGTCAAATGCCGAATCCTCAATCATATCGTTGCTCAGCGGCATTGATGCCATTGCGGTGTGTACCGGGATAATCGCCTGCCCAAAAACAGGCTCAGTAACCCGGTGAGTCGTAGAGGACGCCGGTACCTCGCCGGTCCAAGTCATCCGCACCCCAGAAGTGTACTTATCGTCGCCATTATATTTAACCGTCGGCCATTTAGTCACTGAGCGGCTAGTCGTAACCACTCGGGCATTCGGGCGGATGGTAGCTTGCGCAGCGATTTTCTTTATCAGCTCGACGTGATAGTCTTCCGGAACCAGAAAGCCTCCCGCTGAATCAGTGCCCTCGGTAAGGGTTTTGGCGTCATCAGGCCCAATGCGGTCTTGTCCTTTCATCAAATAGGCTTCAAAAGCGCTCTTATAACCCTTCTTCTGCGTCGCCAGCGGCACGTAGTAGCGGAGCTTACGCTCAGTTAGCACAATTCGCCCGGAGCCAGGCTCAACCGCCTCGGTCCTTACGTCTACTTCGTGCCATGCCTGCATATCATACTGGACATTGCCTTCATCTGGTCCAGCTTCGCGCCAGCCCAAGTGAGCAGCCTTAATGCCAGTACTCTCGTTGAGATAAGCCTCGTTCTCGCTTAGCTTTTCAAGCATTACAATCTTGGCTTTTAACTCGTCGGCTTTTCCGAGCGTTTGGTTGATGTTCTTCGCAGCCTCCGCATCCATTTCCTTACCCTTATACGCATCCGCAACTTTGCGGGCGTTATCAATTAACTCTGCGTATTCTTTACGCAGAGTTTCAATTTCGTTATTCATAATCCACCTCCATATAGTAACAGTTCACGCTTTGCGATCTCCAAGCGTAATAACATCTCGTCGAGTGAGTGCTGGTCAGGCCCACTGATCAGCGGCTCGGCTTCGGTGAGCAGGTCATTAATCGCCTGTAAGCCTAGCATATATCCTTCTATCCGCTGCTTGCTCAGCCGCCACTCGGGCAGTCCAAGCTCCAGCGGGGTATCACTAGTCATTATCGCCTTCACGGCGCTAGATAGCACGATGTATTTATAATCCGGCGGCGTCTTGTTAAACTCGGCGTAGTGCTTAGCAAGATGGTCGTAGACCGCTCTGCGGTCAGCCTCTGGGATATCAACCCCGCCCCGCGCTCCCATTAGCGCTCCCATTGCCGCTCGTACCCCGTTCCAGACAACCCTGCCAACGCCGCTTCTGGCCGCTTGATGGTGCGGTAACTTAAGTGATCCGTAGGTCTCCGGCGGGATTTCAGCCGAAAACGCAAAGTGCGCCATTATCCGTCGCTTTTCGGCGCCGTCTAAATCCGCAAACGTCATATCTGTGAAGTCCCCTAGGTTAGGCGCTTCCCAGGGCGTATCCTCCGGCGCCTTGCCAGTGTCCTTATACGGCACAGCAGTTTTCACCGCCATTGTTGCCGGATTCATGCCCCAGTTGACATCGGATATATCCCACAAGCGCACCTCGTGCAGCTCGCGGATAGATGACTTTTGATTAATCTTGGCCTTGATGACGTCATACCCGAAAGACATTTCGCTAATTGCCCCCTTGGCAATCCCCTGCAATATCTCATTTCCGCGCGGTGTGTCGAGGTATTCTCGCTCAACTTCAAGCCCACCTTGTGCCTCCGGGAACGCGTCTAGCAAGGATTGCGGCAAGGACTTGCGCGATACCTCCCGAACGCGTTTTATCACCGCCACCGGCGGGCTAGAACTGTCATGCTGCCATAAGTGGCGGATTCGTTTGATGTTCTCCTGCAGCGTCTTGTTGAATGCCCCCGGCATTATCATGTCCCCGCTATCATCAACGTTACCAATCACGGCAGCGATGCCGGTAACAGTGCGATCCTCTACCGCACTAAGGTCAGATGCAAAACTCTTAAACTCCATCTCAACCTCCTAACTATATTATAGCCTATTTTTAATAGCATGTGCCAAGAAATTAATAATCTTGGATTTATTATCCCTTACTACGCCCTGCAACGTCCACCAGCCGTGCAACTTGTGATACCAGCGCTGTGGTCCGCTATTACCAACCTTCTCACTTGATACAACCCAGGGTGCATATTTCACCTTCTCGCCGCCGGCGATAACGTAGCCATGTATCTTGTCCTGCTCCGCTGTCACTTTGCTGGTAATAGACCTCCCTAGTCGCAAGGTGCGCCTCCAGCCCGGCCTAGCTGGCGGATATGGCGGCACTAAACTAACAGCGTACACAGCGGTTGCCCGCATAGCCTTGTACATGGCAGCCTTATCCAGCTTATTGAGGTCTTTTATGACGTCATCCGTGCCACTAACCCTGAATATTATCATGATTAGCGCCTTTCTCATTGCCCTCGTCACCGACAATATCGCCGGAAATTTCCCCGCGACCAATGGCAATCATAAATATAGCATCCTCGATGGGTATCTTTAGCTGCTCAACAGCAACCCTAATAGCTTCCTCGTCTCCATACTTATCTGCATACTCAGCAAGTGTCATCATCATATAATCCATCCTAACAGCTTAAATAGTTTGTCAATCTCTTCCATAATCGGAGCGAAATCGTCGTCGCTCCACTGCTCGTCAATGTATTCATTTTCCCTTATCTGTTTCAGCTGCTCCAATAGCAGCGGATTGCCCGACTTGGTTGCGATATACTGCACATACGACCTAGCCCACAATTCCTCATATTCGGTCAGGTACTTCACGTATCTAACATTTATTGCAAGCCTTTCTATTTCACCTTGCGGGCCGATAACTTCAACCGCATACTTATGCGTATTGTTAATTATATCTTTCAGCAACTTAACCTGCGCGCTGTTATTAACGGCATCGCGCCAGCCGCTCATTAATTCCGACTCCGCCGACCCGAACTTCCCGACCTCGCCTATCGCCTGGTGGTCCAAGAAGTGTCCAATCTCGTGCACCATTGTCGTTTCTAAGTGACTTGGTGACTTGCCTAGATTTACAATTATCTTCAATTTTCTTTCGTCGGCGTAATTATATTCTCCACACAAGCTTCCCTGGTAGATATCGAACACCTTAAGGCTCGGTAATGCCCCATCACCATGTACGCTGTCTATCGCCGATAACGCATTGTTCAAGGCATCCGCCAGCCTCTTATTAGCTCCATACGACCCATCAGTTATTGCCCCACTAACCGGCCAACCGGCTGGGATACCTCCCTCTCCCCGCTCGCTAAACACTGGCGCTATCATACACCGGCAGTTAACATGGGCTGGCGGTATATCATAACCGCCCGGAAAAACGCCCTGTGCGTCAGCCTTTTTCCCGTGAAGCTTTTTGCATATCGAGCAGACATAATCGTCGAGAGCTGTCCGCCATTCTAACGTATCAGCACCGGCCGCCTTGTAGACAATGTTATTAGCTCCAGCATAAGCCCTGGTCGTCTCAGTCACCGCTATCATTGACGCCCGATTCTCATCGTAATATTTGGCGAGCCTCTTTTCCAAATCTCGCATCGGTTCGCCCGAGTCAATCCACCCGCTAAACTCGGACAGGAATCCATCCATAGAGGTCTTGGTTATCTCTCCGACAACTTTGGCGGTATTAAGCTCTGCCCATGCTTTGGCATAATCGTAGACGAGGTCAAAATCCACGCTTACGCCGTATCCCTCGATTATCCCAAGAGCGCTATCAAGCCCGGCATCGGCAACCTTGCGGTAGTGCTTAAGCACCACCGCATACAGCTTATCGTATTCTTCGGACCAGAAATCCTTATCCGGCGGTTGCGGCATCCAAGACCCTCCGCTTTTCGTCCTGTAGGAATTTTGTCAGCTCTTTGCGGAACTCGTTTTCAAGCCTGTCCCTCTCTGCCCGCATCTCGTTGATATCCAGTCTCTTCGCCTTGCTCTCCTCACCGTGCAAGTCAGAGGCGTCCTTGCTCTCGATGAGGTTAGCTCCGCGCAGGAATACATCACCACTCTCGATGCTGTCCATCCCAACAATGCCGCGGAACTCGTTAACAGTTATCGCTCCGGCTCTAAGCGCCTCCAGTGCATTAGCCCAGATTGCATTGCGGTCGGGCTGTAACGCTGGCACGCGGGAGAGGTCCCAGCGCACGTCAACATTGTCGGCGCTATCGTACTCGGGTAGTAGTTGGTTTTGGACGGTGTCGAGCAGGTCGGCGTACATCGGGATCAATGTATCCTCCCACCATGCTTGACGCGCCTGCTCATAGTTGGAGTACGTCGCCCGGTCTAGCCCAATTTTAGCTCCAACCAGGATTGGCGGCACATCAAGCGCCATACATATCCTCGCCTCCACCCGCGCATCTAAGTTAGCCATCCCCATTTCCTCAGCGGTATACGCTATCTTTTGATAACTCGCTTCGCTATCAAGTATAGCTGGCTCTAGCCAGTTGCGCCAGCCACCATATCTCTCCTTCCACTGCGCCCGCAATCGCTCCACGTCATCTTTGGTTAGCCGTGCCTTGGTGGTGAGTATCCCTGGCGGCATTCCTCCTTCTTGCAGGATCGCCTTGTACATGTCGGTGATATCGTTATCAATATCACCCGACCGGGCCACAACCGCAACCGGCGGCCAAGTCGAGTATAGCCCACCAGGGTCGTAAGCCCGGAACACAAGCACATCGTTAACAGCTAGCGGCACGGTATTACCGGTATCAACCCCGCCAGGAATGTACTCGTAAGCCTTGATGGTGAGCCTATCCTGCATTATCTCGCGCACCCAGTCAGGGCGTAACGGCCACAATGCGATAACCCGCCCACCCCGATCGCGCTCCTTCTCAAAGTAAGCTTTGCCGGCTAACTTGAGATTAATAATTATCGCCGCCCAGAAGTCATACTCGGTCATCTGCGGGTTGGGCTTCTGAATTATCTGTTTGAGCGGGTGGTCAATTACTTCATCCCCGCTCTTGCGGCTATACACCTTAAGCTCAACCTGTGCGGCAGTGTGAGCGGTCTTGCTTATGCAGGCATGGATCAGCTCGTTCTGTCTCCAGCCGTAGCGCAACAGCTCCTCGAATTTAATCCCATTATAATTAGGCTTCCCACTCGCCCAAGACGGGATGATGGCTGTAACAGCCTCCTTCACCCCCCTCCTTGCCAGTAATCCCTTAATGCTGTCAATTAGTCCCACAATACTGCCTCCGTCATAGATATATTCCACTTGCGGCATAATCAATCTGCTGTACAGCATAGCGCAGCGCATCCAAGCGGTGGAACGTTTCCTTGTCTTTTATCTTATCGATGACAAGCCCATTGTTGTCTACCTCGCGGCTATACGTCCCAATCTCGTCCAATAGTCCCCGACAACCGTTAAAGATATACAACCGTTTAGTCTTAAGTAGATTAATAACCCGGTCTATCCCAGCCTCCACGTCGGTAACGATAGGTGGGCGTACGTATACACCAGCCGCCCCCCAGTCCCAGCGCTGCTGTTCTTCAGACTTCGATCCGCCCGCCCAGATCACCACATTCTCTCCCTGTGATAATTGTAGCACATTGTTGACGTGCTCGCGCGTTGTCTTTCCTCCTTCTAGATACTCACGATAGACGTAATACACTCCTTTAGCAGGGTCTTCGGCGATCCAGATAACTGCCGTGTGGATCGCACCGAAGTCAATACCAACATAACGCGGCCACTCTGGCGGGAGCGGGATCGGCTCAATCTTGTGTATCTTATCATCATAATCGGCATAGATAAGCCCTGCCGGCCGTTCGAAAATCCCGTTGTAGAACATGTTGAACTTCCAGGCCGGCAGCACTGTCTTCGCCCGCTCATACTCTTCGCGGGGAAACACAGGGTTTTCGGTTGATCTGAATTGCACCACCTCGATATCGGGGTCGTGCCTAATCCACTTATCATATATCTCGGTCTTCAACCAGCCGAGATTGTAGGGCGTCGTCGTTCCAAGCACGCGCCCCTGGTACAGCGACAACCGCCGCTGTACCGCCTCCCAAGACTCAAGACGGAAGTTGTCTTGCCCGCACTCATCCAGCCAAGCCGCTTTAGCCGTTGCACTCTCCAGCCCTTCAGGTGTATTCGCTGAGCGCAGGATTATCCGCTTGGACTTATCGGCGGTCTGTAACACCCGCTCGCCAGCGTGATACTCCCAACCACCGGCGTAGCGTTCAAACACCATACGTAGCTCTGGCAACATCTTGAGTTTAAACAGGTCATAAGTGGCAGTAACAGCCAGGTAGTCACCATCCCCGCGCTCCCTTATCTCGCGCAGTAACCACCAAGCGCCAAACGACGTTTTGCCCGATTGTGTTCCGGCAATGACAAAAATAAAACGCTTATCGCTATCCCATGCCCTGGTCTGTCCCCCATGTAAGCGCAAGGTTACCTTGTCGTCAACTATCTCCACCAGCTTCGGGGTTGTCACCATTACCATAGTCCTTCACAACCTCAATTATCGTGATAGGCTTCAGCGGCTGTCCATTGCTGGTTATGTCCTGCTTCACTGGCGCATCCAACCCTAGCAATTTCGCCCGCCGCTCTATAACCCGCAAAGCCCGATCAATAGCCCCATAATCGCCCTTAGTTACCCGCTGCCATATTGCTAGCAGCATTGCATCAAGTCGCTCCAGTTCCAGCTTGCGCACCTCATCAGCTGGCTCTTGGAGGGTTACTCGCAAGGCGGCGGTAACAGCATGATATGCCCCAACTGCGCTCTTGTAGCCAAGTTGTGCGGCAATATCCTCATAAGTTATTCCTGCCTTACGCAGCTTTAGCGCCATGAGTTGGCGGTCGTGAGCTTTAACTCGTTTTAACTGACTGCCCATATTACTAATCTTAATTACTTATTAGCTTCGGCTCTCTGCCCGTCATATCTGTCCAGCGTTGGATTGTAACCGCGCAATACTCTGGTGATATATCCACCGCTCGACACCTGCGCCCTAGGCGCTCACAGGCGATAAGGGTAGTGCCCGAGCCTACAAATGGGTCAACTACGATATCGTCCTTTAACGTAGTCAACTTTATACCCCGTTCTGGTAACTCGAGCGGGAAGCAAGCTTGTATACTCTCTTTTTGTATGTTTTCCACACCGTGTGGATCTATCTTCCAGTAATTAGATACGCCCCGTAGAGTTCGTTTATTAAAGTATGCCCGTTTCTCCGTCCCGAGTAGGGCAATATATTCCAGTTCCCGTATAATAGTCTCTTCATTAGCCATTAATAACACATCCTCATATTGCCTCGCTAACATACCGCCAAATAATATGGGGCGTGGCTCCGGCCCCTTATCCCATATAATCAGCTCCAGGAAGCGTAAACCACTCTCTTTGATTATTCGATACAGGATTTCGATAAATTCCCAACGGCTATTTTTGCTGTAGTTAATATCCCAAAACAAATAACCATCCAGATATTTCGCCCAATTGCGCACGGTGACAAGGTTAAACTCGATAAACTCATCGCTGCTCATGTTGTCAGAGTAATACTTAAATGCCCCTCCGCCAGTATTATAAGGCGGGCTGGTGAATATCGTCTTAGCTATATCATCCCCTATGAGCTTATCAGCAACATCCTCCCGTGTACAATCCCCACAGATTAGCCGATGATTACCAAGCTCCCATAACTGTCCCTCTTTGACACCCCACTTCTCGCGTAATTCCTCCGCCTCGTCAATTCGCGGTCCAGGGTCTGGCGGCGGCTCATCAAGGATACTTACTCCTTCCTTGTCGGCGATATCCTCGATTAAATTCTTGATGTTCTCATTGTCTGTTTGTACACTTTTTAATAGCTCCCCCAGCTTCTCGCTGTCTGCTTCAGCAAGTCCAGCTATCGGGTCAAGAGTAGCCAGCACCAGCTTCTCTTCCTCCGGCGTAAGCTCAACGATAACTGCCGGCACCGTCTCTTCGCCGCGCTGCTCAGCTATTTGGCAGCGCAAGTGCCCGTCAATCAAGTGGCCGGTGGTACGATTGATGATAACATCCTGCACCCAGCCCACCTCCGATAACACCCCGTCCAATGCTTCGGATTGCTCCTTCGGGTGTATCCGCCAGTTATCGGGGTTATAGAGTATTTGATCTAACGGCACGTCCTTGTGTCCAACGATTCTATTTTGGAGCGATTGATTGATTGCCATAGATTAATTATACACCAATAATACAATAATACACCAGCCACACGGCTGGTGTATCCTCGATTGATTACAGTTAGTTGACAAGTTTGACTACCTCTTACCTCCTTTCTGCGGGTTAATGCTATCAACCCATAGCATAATCAGCGCAATAACAGCAAGGATTATTAGGATAACATTATCCATCATGCCGCCTTCTTTATTCCGATCACGTCGCGGTAGGGATT
>DYKH01000015.1:0-8032 GCA_020722685.1 Caldithrix sp.
AGAGTGTTATAGACCGCCAGCGAAACGTGCTCTGCATCTTCAATCCTAAAGGCGAGTTTAGTCGAGGCGTTAAAAGGATTCGGATAGGCGATAAGCCCTGCTTCTTCATTCGCTGTTGCTTGTCTTGCTTCTATGGGCTGAGTCTCATAGCCAAACATGCCCAAGTCGGCACTGTTCTTAGCTGCGGCCAGATCGCCCTGCCTGTCTTTCGTATCGTCCGGATAGTCGCGAGCAAGGAACTCTTTTTCCAAGCGAGCCACCTCCGTTTCCATTCCGTAGGCAGCGTAATAGGCAATCAATTGCAACAGCAATTCTCTCTCACCAAGAGTGCCTTTGGGTGATTGCAAAGTGATCTTTTCTGCCTTTTTCAAATCCCCTTGCTGCGCATAAGCAAATGAAGCCCAGTTTCGCGCTTGATGCGCCAATTCCGCATCCTTTGCCGTCAAATAGCTCTCGATGTATGACAAATCTTCCTTCAATGTCCCCAGCCGAAATGACGCTTTGGCGAAATAGAACAACGCCTCTGCGGACTCTTGGGAATCGCCTTTTTCGCTTAGGGCTTGAGTAGCATAGTCCTTTGCATTCTGATAATCGTGGTTGCGATAGGCCGCAATTGCATCAACAATCGGATCCACCGCTCGCTTCCACGTTGGCCCGGCGCTTTGAGGAGTTGGGAAAAATGGAGTTTTATCTACTGATCCAAAGAACCAGGTATCCTGCGGTGCAGGGGCGCCCCAATAGTTATTCTCGGCCTTTATTGTCGAGCCCGTGGCGTTGAAGACATAGTAATCGCTGGCTGACCGATTGGCGAAATCATTATAACCGCCGGCATAAGTAACCGCATCACCTAACTTTGGCGAACCGCCTGCTACATGGACGGCTTTTGTTGACGCGGTCTGCGACATGTCGAATACATTGCCATAGTCATAGCTGCCATCGCCTACCCAGGGAGATGTGCCGCTGCCGGCTGTGTACAAAAGACTATTGTTGCCGCTAATGGTCGAGAATGAACAGCGGGTAATAGTCCCGTCTGCACCGCTGTAAAACTGCGCTGGGATAAGGTTGATGGATTTAAGCTTGCTATTGGTGATCTCGGGATCACAACTGTTGACTGCATATAATGGATAGGTGCCAGCAACATAGCACCTTTCGATGATTGGATAAGCACCTGATCCCGTGACATAAATACTGTAATTGTTATCAGAAATCGAGCAGTCCTGAATCAGTGGGCTCGATCCTTCAATTCTCACGGCATACGATGCATTGTTCAAAGTACAATTTCTAAGATAGCTTGACGATGAAGCAGTAGAAGTAAAGCGAATACCATACCAGTTACCTCCGCCATTGTTTTTGAATTGGGCCTCATCGGCCTTGATAGCCGATCCCGAATCGATTGTAAGGGTGTAATTACCATTGACCTTGACTGTCGTACCGGGAAGCACAGTGAGTGTCTTGCCGTTGCTCATGGTGACGGAACCAAGAACAATCAAATTTCCAAACCAATACTCATCACTTGTAAAAGTCCCACCAGTAACCGTGGTATAGGGAAGATGATTATGCTTCGTAATTGTAACGTAGAGAGGTCTTATCGGAGTGTTAAAAACGGCGCTCGAAACGTTATGAACAACCTCATGAAAGGCGACACCTTTGTCGCCGCTGCATGCACAAATATCACAGCCGGCTACTCCACCAGTACTAACGGTAACGCTACTGGATGTATAGGTTACAGAAGCATTTGTGAATAGAGAAGGCACATCTGTCCACATTTCTGTTTCGGGGCAGCCTACTAAATTATGGGAATAGTTCAGATAGTGATCAGGAAAAGTAGATTTTGCCATAAGCTCTGCAACCCCTAGATTCCAATCAGTGTTAACCAAGTTGGCGAAAGCTTCGTATAGATCGGTCGATGTGCCTACCCAGCCGAATCTAGTATTACCTAAGAATGCAGGTCCGCCCGCTTTTGTAGTTACGGTAAAACCTTCCCCTAAATTTCTGCCAGGATAACTGGTAATCTTAAAGTCATCAAAAGGCGTATTATTACATGATGTCGAATACAATATTGATGGATAATCCTCATTGGTCAAGCAATCAAGCCCATCTTGATTCTCCTGAACTTCGTAATTATCAATAGCATCTATTGTATTAATGCAGTACCGATCAGGTTTATTAAGCTGATGTGATTTGGTTACGATGTGATTCGGTTCACCATGCGCGAACCAGCTATACAAACCATAATGATTGTTCATTTCGGCGATTACGGAATTTGCAGTCGGGGAAGTAGGGTTGTCAGCAACCGCCTGAAGGATTTTCTTGCCAAATGGTGTGTATGAAAGCAGAAGGCAAACACGCCGATACCTGCCCCGCTTCGTTACCGTTCTGCATCTGATCGGACTGCATCATAAACGACCTAGTAAGATATCCAAGATAAGCTGTGTTGCTGTTTGCCGGATCCAATTCATATTTCAGTAGTTTGGATGTCCAGTTTTGGATGTCTTGGGCATTGGAGCAGAGTAAACGACCGACAAAGATTTCTGGGCTATAATCAGGATTATCACTCGGAGCGCCTTGGCCTATCCATTCGTCACCATCGACATCCCAATCTCCATTAAAATCTGCGAAATATGTACATATTTAGCCAACTGAATAATTGTGTCATTTCGAACGGAGTGAGAAATCTGGGAGCAACGAATTCGTACAACCACGCAGATTCGGAAGTGACAGATTCCTCCCTGCGGTCGGAATGACAGGCTTTGGTTCAGACGGCTAAATTCTTACCGAAATATAAATCTGCGGGAATTTTATACGCGTCCGTTTCCGTGATCCACTGATGAGCGTCATCGTCCCAATAGGTGTAATCCCAAGAATCAGTGAAATAGTATCCACAACCGAACCGAACTGGTATAGTAGAAGCATCCCCCGCCAATAGCACCCACATCGTTTTAGGATCACCATCATAATAGCAGTCCGATAAATATTGTCGTACAGCTCCTGCCTGGTCGGTAATACAAGATACCACGTCTGTGGTGTAATGAGAAAAAATTTCATCGGTTGTTATCGTACCAGCTTTATATCCTTTTCTTGCTTTCCAGGAGACAAATGCTTCAAACTGTGACTTCAAAGCTGATGAAGTAATAACGACATATTCATAAGATTTAAACGGAACTGCTTGGGAAGCGGAAATTTTTCCTAGAGCCGAACGAACCTGATATAGTGGGACGTCGTCAGGATTATCAACAATTCTTTCCAATATTTGATCGTAGATCTTCTGGCTTCTCAGGCTTCGTCTTCCTGTGCTCCTTCTTTGCCTTGTTACCGATTTTAATTCTAGCGTAAAACTAACATGAGAAAAGAAAATCAGCTTCCCGGATTCGGGATAATACTGCAAAGGGTAAACCGCCACCGTGGCAATGTGATTATTGCCATCAAAATAATCGTCATGGGTGAGGCTGACTATTTCCCTTGGGTAAGGTGTATCTGATCCATAAACCGTAGGATCTGGTTCGACTAAGGCAGATTCCTGGAATTGTGGCGTCATTGGTAGGGGCGGCTGTGTCGGGTAAATCAAATGAACCCCGGGGAGTTCTAATTTGCTAGTCGAAATGATAGAAATCCTATCAACATTCTGATCAGACGGAAGGATGAGATGGACATACTTGACAGGCAGATTTGGCTTGCCAATTTCAGCCGTTTCATTTAGCCTCGAAATTGTAACTTTTTCATAGACAACGCCGTCCTCTGCCGTCACTGCAGCAAATACGAGATTCGAAGCGGGAAAGTCAACAGAGTGCGAAATCTGAGCGTATAAGACATTGTTTTGCCACATTAGCATCAACGTAATCATCAACATCACTATCAGATCAGACGTTTTGGTAGGTGGAACAGACGCGATCACTTTCATGGCTTCTCTCCTTTTACTTTCAAGAAGTGACAATCTGAAATGGTGAAAAATCTGCGCTAATGCCCCTATCTGGCATAGGTAGTTCGCAGCCAAGTTTATTGCCATTTTTAGCAATATTGCGTGGCGGGCGAGCTTTATTTTCATAGAAGTTTCTATCTTGCATAGTTTCTTGATAATCCAACTGACTCTTTCTATCTGACCAAGAGAAGTTTGATGGTCTTAGAATATTTTGCTGTCGTTATCTGACAAAAATAAATTCCACTGGGGGCCCCCCGCGCATTCCAAACAATTGAATGATGCCCCTTTTCGAATCGACCGTCTACTAGGGTCTGTAAGGGTTTACCAAGACAATTAAAGATGACAAGACTAATATGGCTTCCCTGATCAAGCGAGAACTCAATTCTAGTAGCAGCATTAAAAGGATTCGGATAATTATTAAGTAGGTGGAATTTCTCTACCGGGTTCAGCTTTTTATGGTGGATGATTCTGTCCGTGAAACCGTAAGAATAAATGTAGACTTTACCATTTGCAGTTTGATAATTCGGAGATTTGGGAGCGCCAACGATTACTTCATCAAAACCATCGCCATTGATATCTCCTGGTATACAAAGATATGTTGAATATCCTCCCCAATGACTCTCACCTTCCATAGTGAAATCACATAAAGTATCTGGATTGGCAGATCCATAGTATCCGCGTATTTGTCCCACCATTTCTCCAGAAGCGTTCCTAAATCCTGAGTTTGATACCAAGAAGTCATTATAACCGTCATTGTTTATATCTCCTCCAACCGCATGCCTCGTGGTTCTTATGAGGCCAATTGTAGAATTTCTTATCACAATAACGCTATCTATCCCCAAGTATAGGCAAGCACCCGAACCTGTTGAAACCAAAAAGTCATCAAATCCGTCTCCGTTAGTATCGCCTGTATTAGATAGAGCATACTCACATAAGCCGGCCTGAGTCATGGTTGCGTCGGGTGCAGTATCCATATCAACTCCTCCATAAAATATCTTAAATGCATTTGTGTCCATGTTTGATGCGCAGTAAACAGAGCCAATAATTAGATCATCAAATCCATCGCAGTTAATGTCGCCTCCTCCACAGATTGCACCTCCCCAGAATTGTCCTGCCTGATCTCCTACAAAAACTTTGGCTGGAATTGTATCTAAATGCGCACCACCCCAAAACAGACATACTCTACCCAGACCATCCCACCAATTGTATGTTGAGCTGAACGCCAAGTCATCGTAGCCATCGCTATTCAAATCTCCTACTCCACCAATCTTTCCAATTAAGGCTGGGACATACGGATAATTAAAATGAAAATTTGACATTGTCATTTTCCCATTTTCTCCGCCTAGATATGTTCGTAAACAGTCCGCAAGGAATGCGATGTCACTAAAACCATCTCCATTAACATCTCCCGCGCCGCACGCAAAGGTAGTGGCGAATTCTAAATCGGCTACAGTGTCAAAAGGCGCACCGCCAAAGTATAGCTTGGCGTAGTTTGCCTTGGAAGAGTTAACCAGCACATCATCGAAGCCATCGCCATTTACATCTCCAGCCCATTCCACCTCGCCGGCTTGGTCACCAACACGCTCGCCAGTAATCGTTGCCATCAAGTAGAGACTATCCTGGGAATGGACTTGAGTAATGACAACTGTGAGTAGCAAGATCAACAATGACGCCCTCATAATTTCTCCAAATTGCCAACGCATATTCTTCATAAAACAAAAAAAGCCTGAACACACCTCACTCCAATATCTATTTTAGTCTTTGGAGTCAGGAGTTATTCAGGCTTTTGATGTCCTGTTTATCACTGCTGTTCCGTCGTTTTTCCACCGGCAAAAGACGAGAACAACTTCTTCGGCTCCTTCTCCCCCCTTATCTGGTGACAGCATAAATAAAATGAATGAAAATGTCAAGTTATTTTGTCGCTTTTTGGGGGTTCGTTTTCGCCGGTTTTAGCGGCATAATAGCTTGGGAAGGTGATAGAATGTCATTAGTCAAGGCTGACCTGTCAAGCGCTGGCCACAGAGACGGGTCGCTGTTTTCAAAAGCATCTTGTCTGAAATGCCCATTGTCATTTGTAGAAAGCTTTAGGTCACCGAAGTCGGGTTGGCTATTGCTAAGCAGTACTCAACCATTCAAAGATGCCTCCGGCATGACAATGAGGGAGAGCAGCAGTTGCGTTCGCACGCCACTTTGCTTCGCATGGCATAACCTTTCCCTCTGTAAAGACACTTGTTGAAGGCCATCCTAACAGCTTACAGTCTAATAGCCTACTGCCTAAAAGCCTACAGTCTAACAGCCTACAGCCTAAAATAGAAAAACGGCCGGCACCACAAGCATGCCGACCGTTTGTCTAATTTGCGATAATTGTCACCCCTACTTGACTAAAAGCATCTTCACCGTCTTGCTCAATCCCTGCGCATCGATCCGCGCCAGATAAATTCCAGCCGGGACTTGATTGCCGGAATCATTGCTGCCATCCCACTGCAATTTGTGTTCTCCGGCGGGCAGGCTGCCGTTGGCCAAGGTCTTGACCTGACGGCCAAGGGCATCATAAATCCGCACCAATACCTGCCCATGGGAGGGCAAGTAGACGCTCAGCGCCGTGCTGGGATTGAAGGGATTCGGGTAATTCTGGCTCACAGTAAACTTGTCCGGCAAAGCCTTATTCCGTCCGTCCGGCTCGTCCACGCCGGTGAAGAGGTCGCCGAGACCGCCGGGGAAGAGGCGGAACTCGACGCCGCCGGTCACCGAGCCGGAGGTGACGTTGAGCGACACGGCGCCGGCAGGTATGGGATCGTAGAATGGCACCGGCACATAAATCGGAAAGAGCGAATTGTCGTGCTCACTGGCCAAGCCAAAACTGCTCGCTTGAAAGAGCAGCTCATTCAGGTTGTAGCCGATGGTAGCGGGAATGGCCGGATACCAGTGATCCTTGTAGGCAGTAAAGCTGATGTCAAAGGAAGGCAGGCCGCCGCCCAAAAGCTGGGTCAAATCAAACTCGCCGCTGAAAGAGCCGATAATTTGCTGGAACTGATCCACCGTCTGAATGGCCGAGGACAGCGCCAGAGTGCGAAGGTAGTACTGTCCGGTTCGCAAGCCATGGATGAAAAAAGTGCCATCGTTGGTGAGGGACAGGCCGGAGACGAAATCGGTATCCGTCATGCCCAAGCCGACCGGATGGCCGGAGGCATCATAGGCGACGACCATAATCTGCGACAGCGGCAGCCCGGTGAGGCCATGCAAAACCTTGCCGGTGATCGTTCCTGCGGCTTGTTCCAACTCGATATTACAATCCGCTGTTTGACCGAAATTCAAGGGCACGGTTTGGCTGGCGGGATCACTGAAATCATTGCCGCCGCCCCAATAGGTGGAGGCAAAAGGCGGATTGACCGGCATGGCCATCACCTTATAGGTTCCCGGCAGCAGTTTTTCGATGCGATAACCGCCGGCGAATTGCACAAATGTATAGCTCGCCACTTTGCCGGTGGTCGCTTCATAAGCCACGACCGGGAAGCCGGACAGGGTATCAGCCCCGGCGTTGTATTGCCCACCGCCGGCGGCCAGATCGATGAAGCCGTGAATCGTGGCGCCTTTGTCAAGAGTAAAGTTAATGTTGGGAAGCTCCGCCCCGCTCAGTGTTACCACATCGGCGCCGGCAAAGTCGCGCTTGCCGTCATAAAATTCGCTCAAGTACGTTACATTGCGCTCGAAGCCGGAAACGGCCAGCACCTTGAATTTACCCATGGGCAACGGTCCCAGCCGGTATTGGCCGACGCTATCGATGCTCGCATTGGGTATGAAGGGATAGCCGGAGGTGTCATTCAATGCCACGACCACCACTCGGGTGACGGGCAGACCGGTCATGGCGTCGGTAAGCTTACCGGTGATGAATCCGGCGGGTTGGAGCTGAAAGTCGATGTTCTTCGTCTCATTAGGAACGGTGACCGGCACAGGTGTGGCATCTTTGATTCTGAGTAGATTTGGAACGCCCTGGTAATACTCATCGACTACTTTGCCAGCGTGCTTGCCGGGTTTGACGATGCTATCCAACTCGGCAAGATTGAGGGTGATGATAAAATCGGAGAGAGTGCGGAGAATGTAGTTTCCCGCCGGCAA
>DYKH01000015.1:8132-60777 GCA_020722685.1 Caldithrix sp.
CCACCGTGGCCGCAAGCTTGATGTCACCCATCAGCGGAACCACCAGCTCATATCTTCCATCGGTAAGCTGGACGGAACTCTGCCGCAAAAGGACAGGTGCATCCTTCTTGGTTACCACAAAGATCGCATCCTCGTCTGCGAAGGGGGTTGTGCCATCTTCGTGGAAAAGGGTGCCCGTGATGGTAGCGCCGGTTTGCAGGTCAAAGTTGATGTCGCCGGTGACCGTGCCTTCCACCACTGCAACCTTGTTAGCGTTGCGCCAAGCTTCCCTGGAGGACAAGGGCGCGGCCAAATTATTGTAAATCTCGTCCACATAATCCAGGCTGAAAGTGATCACATAGTAAGAGCCGCTTTTCAGTCCCGAAATGGTATAGTTCCCGTCGCCGCGAGCCGCCTTAGCGTCGCCGGCAAAATAGCCGTATTCATCAAAAGCGAGTACGGTAATGTCGTTTGCCGCCGGCGCGCCGGCTACGGTGACCAGACCGCTGATGCCCCCGGCTGCTTCGACGCGGGCCGCGCGATACGGGGCTAACAACTCATCGGGTTGGGCTTTCTTTTCCCGGACTGCCCGGCGCAGTTCTTTGGTAAAAAGCGGCACCAGCACTTCCGGGCGGCTGTGGTCTTTGACGGCCTGCTCTATTCTTGCCTTGAGCGTCAACTCATGTAAAGCTTTTTTGAGGGCCGATTCATACCCTGCCGACGTCTCCTTTAGCGGAAGCGCCAATTGCGAAAGCTCCAGGTTGTTCGCCGAGCTGGTGATTTGATTTCTCAACATCTGCGCAACGTCGGCGCGATCTTTCTGTTCCGACGACAACAGATGCCCGGGCAGGAATAAGAGCGTTGCAATGAGCAATGCGAGTAACAATGCACCGATTCCGTAGCGTTGATTGATTGGTTTCATCTTCTCTTTCCCTTCAGTTAGTCAACATGCATTTTTCCGGCTTGAAAATGATTGGCTGTCGCGTCCCCTTTCTCCCAGAGCGCCCTTCTTGTCACTGGATATGCAACAAAAAGCCTTGTGCCCTTATTTCCCGAAGGAAGGCAAGCCGCATGCTCCGGAATTGCCGATTTGCGATTTTCGATTGCCGACTTGGTTCCTCGTGGAAGGTAAGTCGAATACCGGCTTTGTAAGAAATCGGCAAAATATGCGGAAGCTTTAGCAGACTTGACTTGCCAACAATCACAATCAGTCAAGAAATTCGATGCGGGAAGGAGGTCGCCAGAGAAAGTTTTTGGACTTGAAGGAAACAACCTTATCACCAAAGCCCATCAAGTCCAAGAGAACGCCGAAAACTCGTCCGCGTCTGGCCGGTTTCACCCTGACGGGCGCTTCCTCTTGGGACTGGCCGGAAACCCAGTTGCGCAGCTCTTGGTAGCTTTCGTTGGAAATGGGCTGAAAAGTCGTCTGGATGGTGAGGTAATATTTGGCGTTCTTTTCGATGGTGGTCGTATCCGCCAAGGACAAGTTTTCGATGGCCGAGCAAATCCGCCGCAGCGTTTCGACGTTGGCCGTGAGCCGGTTTTCCAACTCGCTGGCAATGGCAAATTTGCCTTCCCAGTTGTCATAATAAACCTTGATGGAGTAGAATTTCTCGCAGACGATTTGGCTGAACAACCTCTTGTTGCGCCAGAGTTGGATGTGATGCAGAATCTCCGAGGTGAACCCGCGCTGCAATCCTTCAATGACTTTCTCGTTCATCAAATTTTCGATGTGATAGCCCAAGAGCAGTTGATCCCCGGAAACGACCAGACTGTCGATGGCTATTTTGCGCTCGGCGCCGTAGGCCACTGCTAAAATAAGCAGGGGCAAAATGAGGATTATGAGCGGCCGTTTTGGCATTTCGGTTCTTTGGTTTGCGGAAGTGGATTAGGGGTACACCTTCAGACTCTGAGCCGTCTCCTTTTGTCAGGAGGGCCGCTGCGATCAGCAGTGCCGATTGCAAACGGCATCCAACAGCGTGTTATTGAAAAGCCGTCCGCCGGGGGAGGATCGCCCGTGGCCGGATGCTTTCGGCATGACCCTCCGGGCGCGGCAGCCCGTCATACAAAGAATCTTTTTCCATC
The DNA here is from genome assembly GCA_020722685.1 of Caldithrix sp. The sequence goes on from DYKH01000015.1 coordinate 10,197, forward strand.
CAACGCAGTGAGCAGCAAAGAAATCCCGGCACCGTGACGTTGAAGGCAGTCCACCAATGACTCAATCGAAGTAGCAAAGAAAACGGTCAGGGTTTTATTCTGACCTTGAAGGCAAGCCATTCTTCCTCGGCAGTCATTTCCAAGGGAAAGAATCCCCTGTGCAGCAACTGCTCGCGCATCACTCTTTCTTCCTCCGCTAAAATACCGGAGAGAAGGCCAACCGAGCGATAATCTAACATTTCTTTGATGAATGGCAAGCTTTTTAGTATCTGCTCCCGGTTCAGGTTGGCCATGACCAGATCGTATTTGCGCGCCCGCAGACCGGCCAAGGTACCGGCAAATATCCTCAGCTTATCGGCCACATTGTTGATCACGGCGTTTTTTCGCGCGGTGATAGCTGCCAATGGATCGATGTCCAGGGCGGTAATCGGTCCGGCGCCCAACTTGGCGGCAGCGATGGCCAATATTCCGGTGCCGGTGCCAATGTCCAGAACCGAGGCGCCGGGGCGGATATTTTTTTCCATGAGACGCAAAGTGAGCTGAGTGGTTGCATGAGTACCCGTGCCGAACGCCATTTCCGGATCGATTTCGATGACGCACGGCGGGGCATCGCGAGGTATGGCTTCCCAGCTTGGCTTGATGAGAATTCCAGGCGAAACTCTAATGGCGTGATAGTCTTTTTTCCACTCGGCGTTCCAATCCCGATCGGCGAGTTCGACAATGGAAATGGTTTCCGGTCTGTGCGAAAGACCCAATTCCTCCAATTGGCTGAGATATTCTTCGATGCCAGCAAGGAGCTTTTCGCCGGAGATGGCCGAAGGGAAAAAAGCTTCAACGGCGCCATCTTTCTCGATGACCCCTGTTGCCCCTATTTCAAAAAGATAATTGCTGACCGCCTCCCTAATTGAAGGGGTCACCGGCACTGTGACCTGCCACCAATGCTTGAGTTCTCTACTCGCCATAAATGAGAGCCACCAATAATCTGCCAATCTTCTCCAAGCTTGCGGCGCTACACTTGTCGGGGGTATCTTGCAGGGTGTGCCAATGGGGATAGTCAAAGTCGATGAGATCAATGCAGGGGATGCCTGCTTCTAATAAGGGGAGGTGATCGTCAAAGATCGCATAGCCAATTTGCGGAATGAACTCGCCGATTCCCAGCTCCTCCGCCTTGTTCCACACTTTCTCCACGATGGCTGGAGCAAACTGGGTGGAATGGGCTTCTTTGTAAATGGTCAGATTCGCATCGCCGATCATGTCCAACAAAATTCCCAGGCGCGGGCGATAGTGGGGGTCCGCTTGCGCAGCAAAAGCCGCAGCGCCGCGAGCGTAGCTGCGTTCTTCCCCTTCCTGACCTGCATCTTCTCCATCAAAAAGGATAATATCGACGCCGACCGCGGGCTTGTTTTGCGCCAGAATTCGCGCCATTTCCAACAAGACGGCCACGCCGGATGCCCCGTCATTGGCGCCCAAGATGGGTTTGTCGTGGTTGGCTGGATTCGGGTCCCGCTCCGCCCATGGGCGCGTGTCCCAATGGGCACAAAGAAGAATGCGATTCCCAATGTTTGGCTGGAAATTGGCGATGATGTTACTGGCCTGAGCGCTGCGCGGTTCTCCTTTGGGAGTCTTATAGGTCAGCAAAAATGGCTGGGTGGATACCTCGTCCGCATAAGTGCGAAGGGTTTGGATGAGATAGTCTTGGCAGTGCTGATGCCCCGCGGTTCCGGATGCACGCGGGCCAAACTCGCATTGCTTGAGCAGAAAGTTGTAGGCGCTTTGGCCGTCGAACACCGGCAGTTGTCGGGCAGCGCAGTGAATGGCAAGAGCAAGGAAGACGAACAAGAGACTTTTTGGGCAGAACCAGGACATGGCTGAGATTCTCGTGTTTAGGATATAAGCCCCGAGGTGCGGGGTCCCCCTATGCCTAAAGTTTAGCTTCCCCTGATGGAAATATTTACATCGATGCCGAATTCTTTGTAGGAGGAATCGCCGATGAGCTTGTTGTGGGTCTTACCGATTTCCAGATGGGCGCCGCCGCGAACGCGATCGCTAAAGCTGTAATTCATGTTCGGCTTGAAGAACCATTTGCTGGTCTCACCGGTGACTTCATAATCGCCGCCGCTGCGGCTCTTGAGCGTAGAGTTGCTACCCATGCTGAAAGTTAGGGAAACATCGACGCTGTTCTTCAGCCGCATGTTTTTGAACGGCCAAACGGGAATGGGAATTCTAAAGTCGCTGCGCTTGGAGTAATTGGCGGTCATGGAGATGTCGTTGCTGGTGGTCCTGTTGCCGGAGATGCCAAAAGTGCGGGTGAGGGTGGTCTTGTCGGAGGTGTTGTAACGAACATTCATGGAGATGCCGTTTTTCCACGACATGGTCAGCCCGAGCAACGGGCGGAATTGTGAATCCTGATCTTCTTTGGTGATGACCTCTACACCCTTGTTTACGTCGAACGTCTCGCTGGATTGGCCGCTGTGGCCGTGCTCCAGACTGAGGCGCTGAATGTATTTGTTCACCAGCGGCAGTTTTTCCAAACCGCCCACTCGCAAGGTCCAGTCCGGGAACAGCATGCTCACGTTATCGCCCAAAGTAAGCCAGGTCTGGGAGCGTTGCCCGGTCGTGGTCGTGCTTGAGTTGAGCGAATAATTGTTATCGTACTTGAAGCTGAGCGAAATGTCCCTGCCAAGCTTGATGCCGGAGGAGGCGCTGATGGTTTGGCTTTCGCTCCGGGAGCCGCGGTTAAGGTTGGTTCCTCCTCCCGTGCCCGCGCCGCCGGTTTCGGACTGGAACTCCAAAGGCACGCCGAGACTATCGGTAAGGCCAAATTGAAACGCCAGACTGGGCATGCCGGTCAGGCCATAGGTGTTCAGGCTGTTCCTTTGGCTCATGTTGATGCTAAAGGGTTCGAACAGGTCGAAAAACTTGGCAAAGGTTCCCAGCACAGAGAAGCCGCCGCCGGATTTTTCCTGCGGTGCCGGCTTTTTCCCCTTTGGCTCTTTCTCGCCTTGATCTTCAGGCTTGCTACCCGGCTTCGGACGCTGGGGTTGAGGCCGCGGTCCTCTGCCGGCCGGACTTACGGATGGGCGATAAATGGTTTTCACCAGAGCGCCCAGATTAAGCGTCCCGGATGCGCTGAGGCTGACATTCTGAGTGGCGCTCTTGGCCTGCGTTCGCTGTTGCCTGTTATAGCCGTATTTGAAGGCCGCGGTGTAAGAAAAATTACTGGTCAGCCAGGAGAAGAACTTGGGGTTGTACTTGATGGAAAAGTTTTGGCTGACGCTGGTCAGCAATCCCAATTGACCCTGTTTGATCTGTTGCAACAACGTATCCTGCGGAATGCCCTGCAGGTCGTGGGTGTAGGCGCGATTGGCATCGAGGGAGAGATTGTCAAAAATTTTCATTTGTCCGGCGTAGGTACGATTGACGTTAAAGGAACCGTTCTTCGATTCAACCCCGGTTCGCGTCAACGAGGTATTGTTGGTACGCGTTCCTGCCATTTTGGTGGAAAAAGACTCGGGCGCATAATACACTTTCATTTCCGTGATTTTGGTCAGCAGGCGTGATTTGCCGAGGAAGCCGAATGGCTTGATGAAATTGTTGCGCCCGAAATTGACCCCCCAATCCAAATTGGCGGATTCGGATTTGTTTTGAGAACTCTTGGTGCGCGAGTCGCTGCCTTTGCCGCTGGTTTGACTGTAGCTGGCGCGCAGGGGGGTGAGCAGGTTCTTGACGAAAAAGTTTTGCGAGCGGGAGGTGAAGCCCAAGGAGACGCTGAAGCCCTGCCTCTCATTGATGGTGCGAATTTGTTCGATGATGGAATCCGGCAGGGCGTTGGTCACCTCCACGTCGGTTCCCGGCTTGTATTTTGGGGTGGCTTCGCTGCGGGCGTAATTATAGTTGATGGGTATCGACAAGCCCAATTTGGACGGCAGGAATTTGTCGAGCTGAAAACTGGTATTGAAGCTGCCGCTGATGCGGTTGTCGCCGTCGCCGTATTGTGTAGCGACGTTGTGAAAGTCCGCGTCCTGTTTATCCACTTGCCCGTTGAAGCGCATCAAATCCGCCCAGGCAAAGTCCAAGCTGGCGCGCATGGCCATGCCTTTGTCCTTCTTGACGTTGGACAAACGCAGTTCGTTCATATAGACTTCGCCCGTGAAAGGCAAGACGTCGGCTGCCGGCACCCCCAATTCGTCATAATCGAGGTTTTTGACGCCGGCCACCAGGATGCGAATATTGCGCAAAGCGGGGGTACCTTTGACGACCCAGGAACGACCGTTTCCCAAATCTTTGTAGTAGACTTTGCGAGTGGAGTCATAATTTTGGGCGATAAGCTTAATGGCGGAAAGCTGAACTAAATCGACTTCAATATCATTATTGGTCCAGCCTTCGTAGACCGGTTGTCTCACCTCGTAATAGTTATTCATATCGGCGCCGAAGCGGAGGAAGAATTGAATCCGCGAGGTGTCTGCCTTAATATGCCGGCCAAAAGGATCGTGACCATAAACATACATCTTGAGCGTACGGTAGTGAATATAATCCTGCGCCTCATAAAAGGCCTTTTGGATGATGCCGTTTTCGCCGGGAAGCAGATTATCGACCTTGAGAACCAAGGACTGCTCTTTGGCCTGCACGCGGGTGATCCGGTCCACCTCACCAACTACGCCTCGCGCCGGACGATAGTCGGGGTTATCATGGGTATTGACAACCGTGACGGTCACCGTCGAGTCGTTTTTGGCATCATATTTTTCCGGCTCCAGTTTGGAAGCGACGCCGAATTCCTTCCACTCGCTGCCGACCAGATTGATCTCGGCAATCGACACATCGTGCGTTTTCTGGGTGTCAAAGCCATCCACCCAAACACGGATGTATTCCACCAGGGACAAATCCGGGTTCCCGATCTTCTTCAAGGTTGGCTCCGGGGCTTCGAGGGGGATCCGGTATTGTCGCCAGCCGTAATCTTCGCCGGTCTCGTTGGAAATGCTGGCGCCGGCGATATACATCGTGTCCGGGTGGTCGCGGCGCAAAGAGAAAGAGTACTCAAAATAGTCATTGCGCAAATCCACGTCGCCGTTGCCGTTCATGTCTTCCGAATCAGGTTTACGCCCACCGTAGTCGTTTTCGTTATCTTCCGTGCCATTCGATTTGGAATAGTCGATATTAGATTGATTATTGCCCGGATTGAAACGCCAATCGTCGTAGCTAATGGGCTCGCCAAAGTCCCGCCGACCATTGCCGTTGATATCCCAATAGTCGAGCGGATCCGCGCCGCCCATGCCGTCCAAGCCCACGTCCTCGCCGGCGTCCAAAAGATCGTTGCGAATGCCGTTGCGCAAAATATCTTCCGTGTCCAGATGCTTGTTGGGAATAATGTCTTCCGAGATCTGCCCGAGATCGATGTGTACCGTCCCAGTATCACCTTTGACCCAGACTTCTAAGAATTTGGCTTCCGTTTGATCATAATAGCCGGCGGAGAGAGCCTTTTGCACGCCTCCCCAGGATTCCGTAATCTGCCTGCCGAGCTTAGGCAGGCTGTCAGCCGGAGAGAATTGCATGACCAGAATATTGGTGGTTTGCGCGACATTGGCGTTGACATCACGATTGGGCCAAATCCACTTGATAGGATATTGGCCGTAGGGATTGTACCAAACCAAGTGGCCGCGATTTTCCAGGGTGGGGTAGGTTTTGGAAAAGTCGACCTTGCCGATGGGCGGAGAACAAGGCAGCCAGCTTTTCTGGGTAATGCCGATGGGGGTGATGCGTTTGGAGGCTTCAAAATCGTCTATGTACGCCACGCCGTCGTTGTCACCGGTTTGCTCGTTGTTGCGGGTATTGGGATTGGGAATGACCTGCGCGACTTCGCCCTCGAATTTGATGGATGAGGGCGCCCGCGAATCCACAAAGGGAAGCAAATTCGCCAGACGGGTCAGGAAGAAAGGCTTCGCGGAAAGAGAGGTGTTGACGTCCCAAACCATGTTGCGCATCGGCCCCTTGCCGACGCGGATTTTTTGATCCAGCGTTCGCTCATTCAAATACAGGAACGTGCCGCCGATAAAGCTGTCGTCCCACAGGCCGTACTCGGCACGAACTCCCATGACGGTCTTTTTGTCGATCTGGAAAAGCTGATTGCTTTCATAGGTGACGTCCAGGTTGGAGGAGGGGCGAGTTGCCTCTTCATTGAGAACGCGTAGAGTGCCGGTAAAATAATCGATCGTATAGTCCGTACCGCGCACCAGCTTGCGCCCGTTTAGGGTGACCTCTTCCGAGTTCTCGATGATATTCATACCCAGACGGTATTCGGAGCTGCGGGTGCGCGATTTGACTTCGATATAGAATTTGCTTTGGGCGGTGATGACGCTTTGCACAGTCGTATCGTAAATGGCCGGCGAGCGCTTGTCTTCCGGCAACAGGTCCTGATATTCTTGATCGACGGGATCGAATGGCTGTAAATCCGGAAAGATGATTTCACCCCGCGCCAAATTGATGATATTCGGATTCAAGTCTACGACATTATCTGGATTGGGGCCTCCGGAGAGATCAACCCGGTCCAGTCCGAAAACCTCCAAGTAAGTTTTTTTGTCGCTGCCGATGGTGATGGTTTCTTCCGGGTCTCCGGAGGGCGGCTTGTAAAAGATGTGTATTTCGAACCCATCCTCGGGGACGTTGCGGCTGCCCAGGCTGTAGACGTTCTTCCATTCCAAATCCCAGGTTTTGTCGCTGGGTCGCGGCGTCTGCGTTTTCAGCAAGCGAAGCTGAACGATCTGACTGCTGTCCGGGTTGAAGCCGATGTCGCCGCGAACCCGCCCCGAGCTGTCCCGATAAGCGACGGCCAAAACTTCACCATCTCCGGAAGGCACGTTCAACTGAATGAAGCCGAGGCGGGTGTCGACGTAATAGTCGGTTTTATCCAAGCGGATGAAATAACCGCGATAGTGTTCCGGATCGACGGTTAGAGTGTCTCCTCGATCAATGTCGGATTCCTCGCCCTTGGGAACCAAAGCCCAGCCACGCATGGATTCAGCAAAACGCTGCTGATAATTCGGCTCGGATTTGTACAGCTCAATTTGGGTGATGGTTCTATTCGGATCAACGATGAAGTAACCCTCATCGTTTTTTACCAGGTATTGCTGCCGGTAGTATTCGTCAATAAAATAATAGGTGCCGCGCTTGTATTGATAATCCTCGATGCGCTTGGCTTCTTCCGAGGCCCCGCCTTTGAGGGAAAGCTTTTTGTTTTCACCCTTTTCTTGGCTGGCGATGGCGGTCAGCTTGAGGTTGCCCAAAGTAGCCGCTGCTTTGATGCCGAACAATCCGCTGCTCTGGCCGCCGAAAGTGACAAAGCGTGTTCCGGGCAAGGAAAGCGCGATGTTGCCGGCTTCGATGGATTGGATGATTTCGTCTTCATAGCCTTCGTACTTGAGCTGGATATTGTTTTCAAAGTCGAAAGCGCGCTCCGAGTCCTGATCTACGCCGATGGTCACCTTGTCACCCACGTGGCCTTGCACGCGGAAGCGCTGCGTTTGCTCCATCTTGAAATTGTTGTCCGAGCCGCGTGTCAAAGCCGTTTTCACTTCGCTGCGCTTTTCGTTGCGGAAGCCGCCGCGAATGGTAATGTCGCCGGTCACGTCCAGGCCGACGGTGCCGCCGCCAAAGATTTTTTGGAACGCCTTGTTCTTGATTTCCACAGGAATGTCGATGCGCAGTCCGCCGCCGCCTCTCCGCTCGTATTGGGAACGCTCGCCGATCCGACTCACCGCACTGCGCTGCCACATGGTTTGCAGATTCACTTGCCGGCGAGCCCGGCGATAATCATTCAGAGTCAGATAGGCGGGAACACGAAAATCCATCCCGTTGAGGGTTTCGTAAAAGTTGATGTTTTTGCCGGTGGAATCGATCTTGACTTCGCGCTTGAAGGAAGAAAGCTTGCGTTTCAACAGCGGCGATCGCATGCCGTTCATGTGTATGCCGAGGAATGTCTCCTCGTCGCTAATGGGGACCAGAGGATTGTAAGGCAGAGGCGTGCTAAACCCTACGAAGGCCCGGGCGTCTTCTTGCGCCGTAGCACAAGTAGGGACAAGGGTCATGACCATGATCGAAAGCACGACCGCAGGCAGGATGGCACCGTTCGACCAAGTTTTACCGGATATGTACATGAAGGATATTATTGTGCCTTTTCAAAACGCGATTTCAATCAGCACTGGTAGCAAGGATAACTGCATTCCGTTTTGTAAGTAGCAAGCTTTTCTCTCAGTTTCTCCTTTGCGATAGAAATGGGCAGGGTTCGATGATTTTCGGGAATGTTTGCTGTTGCCTGCGGTTTTAGCGCCGCGAATATAAAAATATCTTTATAGAAATTCAACACAAAAAAATCTCGTGGATACGACCCAAAAGAGGATCAAACGACACGATGCTCCTTGCTGGAGAGCGTCAACTCTTCGCCAACATGGACATCCGCATCCACGCCGATCCTTGCCAAGTGAGATAGGCCAGCAAGAAATGAGATTCTCCCCATCCTTGTATGCCTCTAAACCCGAGGATTCGAAAAACCGTTTGTAATCTTTGCCTCGAATCTCTATATTTTATCGCCAAGCAAGGCAAAAGTTCCGAGGTTTTATTGTTCTCGAAAACTTTCATTTCAGCGATGTCCTAACCGCCAATGAGCGCGAATGTACTTTCATCGCGGACGCCGATTGGCCGCAACCCCAAAGTCAAAATGATTAGAGACAGAATGATTTTGTCCTTAAACATCTTGACGTAAAACCGATGCGGTCGTGCAAGCTTTTGCCAAGAACAGCTAAAACCTGTAGGAGGCTGCCCTTAAAGATCAAGCGGAGCCGAGGATGCTCCGCTTCTACTAATAACGACCCCCGCGGGTATCAGGTATCGAAGTGTTTCATGGAGAATGAGTTCAAAGATTGCTTACCCTCTGGCGATACATTATTAGGGAACATGTTGGGCCGTTCATATTTGCCAATTGTGTTATCATTCTGGTCTTTCTGCTCAACCTCGTCTTCCGTGAGCTGGGTCGCATACTGAGCCGTGGACTCCGTTTTGAATTGATCCTGGAATTCTTTTTCCTCAACATGGCCTGGATCATCGCGCTGGCCGTTCCCATGGCTGTCTTGGTTTCCACTTTGATGGCCTTTGGGCGGTTATCCGGGGATAACGAAATCGTCGCCATGAAAGCCGGGGGAGTGAGCATATTGAGCATCATTCTTCCGGTGTTTGTCGTCTCGATTCTCTTGTCGATTTTTCTCATTTGGTTCAACAATGAGGTCCTGCCGGATTTCAATCACCGCGCCAGACTGTTAGCCTCCGACATTGCGCGCAAGCGCCCGACGATCAGCTTGGAGCCGGGGGTCATCTACCGGGACTTGCCGGGCTATAATTTACTGGTGCAGAAAATCAAAGAGACGCCGGACACGTCCTATGCCAGCTCTGTGTTTGTGGAAGATAACTCGGATCCCAACAAGAGCAAGATCATTTTTGCGGAGAAAGGCAAGATATTTCTCAATCAAACGGCCGGACTGCTGATATTGATTCTCTACGATGGGGAGATGCACGAGCTGGAATTGGAGCACATGGAGCAGTATCGCAGGTTGTCTTTCCCCAAGCAAGTGCTTTCCATTTCGGTGCCGGATATCGTCATGAGTCGCAGCGAATCCGAGTACCGCGGCGACCGGGAAAAGAGCGCACAGGTGATGATCGGCGAGGTGCGCAACAATGAGAAGACGATTGCTGAGAGGCGAGAGCAAACCAAAAAAATCATCGAAGCGCATTTCAAGAAATACCTGCCTCAACGTGAACCTGACCTCCCGGCTGAAGCAGTCGGCGCAAGTAAGCCTATCGCCGAAAAAGTGCTGCCGTACTCAGACCATCCCCTGCAAACATCCTTAGATAGAGTAGCGGTGGCGCATCAACAGCTCAAGCAGCAATTGCAAGGGGAGGCCAACGTCATAAAGAATCTGGAGCGGGCCAATTATGTTTTGATGGTCGAGGTACACAAAAAGTACTCGATTCCAGTGGCGTGTATTGTGTTCGTGCTGGTGGGCGCCCCATTGGGCATTATGGCCAGAAAAGGAAGCATGGCAGTGGCAGGAGGCATTAGTTTTGGCTTCTTTTTACTTTATTGGGCTTCTCTCATAGGCGGCGAAGAATTGGCTGACAATCAATTCATCAGCCCGTTCTTGGCCATGTGGCTGGCCAATATCGTTGTGGGGATCGGCGGCATTTATCTGGTGTTCCATTCCATCCACGAAGCCACCTTTATTAATTGGATTGCCATTAGCCAATTTTTCGCTCGATTGAAATGGTGGAAGTGACCCGTAGTGGGGCGAGTTGCTACGAATACGACAACCGCTAATCGACGCGAATAAAAGCCCATGCCAAATTGGCCTTCATTCGCGTGCATTAGCGGTCGAAAAATCTTCGTAGGCTTGACAGTTTTTTTAGATTGGTACCCTAGAACATAAATGCTGATTCTGGATCGATACATTTCTCGTCGATTTTTGGGCGTGCTGCTGTTCGCTTTGGTGGCCTTTATAGCCATATTCATCATCGTCGATCAAATCGAAAAACTGGACACGTTCATCCATCAAAAAGTCCCCAAGCTGGTCATCGCAAAGTATTATCTATACTACCTGCCATATATCGTCATCCTCACCTTGCCGGTGGCGATGCTGCTTTCCAGCTTGTTTAGTGTTGGGATCATGGCGCGGCAGAATGAAATCGTGGCCATGAAGGCATCGGGACTTTCGCTTTACCGCATTTTGGCTCCCCTGTTCCTCATTGCTGCGGTCATTAGCGTTGGTGCACTGCTATTTGGCGAGTACGTCGTGCCTACGGCCAGCGCAAAACGCGCCTTTCTTACCGACGAGTATTTGGAGAAACAGCGGCAAAGCTGGCGCAAGCGCATCAGCAATTTGTATATGCGAGACGACCAGGACCGGCTCATCAGCATGCGCTATTTTCACGCTGCGACCAATGTGGGCAATGTGGTCAGCATACGCACGTTTGACGGCGAGCGTCTGGCAAGCCGCATCGATGCTCGTTTGATGAGCTGGCAGGACAGCGTTTGGGTGTTGACGGATGGCTATGAACGCTCTTTTCTGCCGGACGGCAAAGAGGAGGCACGGGCGTTTTCAAAAATGACGTTAGAGAACGAAAACTTAAGACCGGAAGATTTTGCCAAAACTCTCAAGCAGCCGGAAGAGATGTCCTATACGGAATTGAAAGCATTTGTCGAGGAGGTGCGGCGCAACGGCGGGGACGTCAACCGCTGGCTGGTGGATTTGTACCTCAAAGTGGCTATACCGTTTGCCAATCTCATCATCGTGCTCTTTGGGGCGCCGCTCTCTTCGCCGAAACGGCGCGGCAGCGCGGCCACCGGATTCGGCATCAGCTTGGCCATTTGTTTCATCTATTTCGGCATCGTCAAGGCCGCCCAGACCATGGGCCACAGCGGCATTCTTCCACCGATGATGGCGGCCTGGATTGCCAACCTCATTTTTGCGGCGAGCGGGGTGTTGGTATTGGTGAAGATGCAGAAGTGAGGCCGAGAGAGCGGTTAGCGAACAGCAGTCAGAGGTCAGAGGTGAGCGGTCGGGGCGGGCAGCGGTCGGAGCTCGGCTCAGGAAGGAGGAAGTTCAAGAATTGATCGATCAAGTGAATCAGGATTTGACAAAGCTGGAAAATAATCCGCACGATCTTTTCGACGGCGTTGAACGCCAGTTATCCGAGGCATTTGACCGCCTCAATGCCAGCATCGCGCAATCAGATGCGAGGCTCTTGGCTGAACTCCACGATATGAAGGTCGATCTGATCAAGTGGATGTTCATTCTTTCGATTGGTCAGGTGTGTTTGATATTGGGAATTCTATTCGCCTTCTTCAAGTAGGCAGCCAAGCGTTTGGCCGGCCGCTGGCCCCTGACCGCTAACTGCTGTCCGCTGATAAAGCCTTCTTCAGAACGGGCGCGTTCTCCTTTTTGCTGTTCGTCAAAATGACAATGCTCTCCTGAGTCATGGTCTGGCTCTTGGCCCCGACCACATTGGTTGGACTGTTCAAGGACGGCATCCGTTTGTTGGGGATATTGCGATAGAAAGTCTCTTGGTGCTCCAGCCCGCGCTTCCTTCCCATTTCCACCAAAATCTCATCCAAGAGAATTTTTTGTCCCTTCACCGTTCGGTTGCCCACCACCATGCAAATTTTGGCTCCAACTTTGGTGACGCGAGCCAATTCCTGCAAGCACAGCCCGAAATCGACGAAGAAGCTAAGAACCTGATTGGCTCTCTTGGGGTCCGATTCGGCAATTCTGTCCAGAGTGCGCGCCAACGTTGGGGATAATTCGGACGCGCCATCCTCAAGTCCGGCCTTGCCGCCCAGGCTTTTTCTATCCACCATTTGACCTATGCGATGATCGTATCCCAGCCACTGCAAGGAAAGCCGCGAGAACTGCCCGTAGGCGACCGTCGTATGGGAATCGCCGTAGGGAGGCGAAGTTACCACCAAATCGACCTGATTGTCCGCAATAGAGGTGCGATGTCGTGTGTCTTCATCGAGTATTCTGACCCAGACGTCCTTGGGGGCAATCGCCAGGAATTGCGCCATGCCGGCAATGTTCCGCCTTGCTTTCTGGTGGAAAATTTGCCCCACATTCGGTTGATGGCCGTTTAGTTTCTCCTTCGGCAGGCGGAATAGCTTGAACTCGGAATTGCGGGTGTAGGAAGCCTCCCGGACGGTTTCACTAAACGGCACCAGAAAGAAATCTCGTAAAGCTTCTTCTTCCGTCACCGACAAGATAGAGTCCTTCAAAAGCTGCAAATCATGAATCGCCTGCTCGGAAAACCAATAGTTGATATTGAAAAAATCCGGGACATCCGGTCGCTCACCGGCAAAGGCGAGTTGCTGCTTCTTGTGATGTATCGACAGTATCTTGCTCAATTGCCGACGCAGCAGGTGTGGGTCCAGGGCGTGAGTTTTCACCTGGCCCAAGTGACGCGCCAGAGGATTGATGTCGATGCCAATGGCATTCATGCCGAACACCTTGGCTTCCACCAAAGCCGTACCGGAGCCGCAAAACGGGTCGAGCAAGACGCCGCCCGGATTGCCATATCGGTGAATCAGCCGGCGAGCCACTTGCGGGATCATCATGGCCGGATATACGTGGAAGCAATGGGTCAGCTCTTTGGTGTCGGCGGTGCGAAAATCCCAGCCCGTTTCTTCATTGACAAAAAAGTCGGTTTGCATCTCTTTGGACGGTTTGCGATGATTCAAAATTACGGTGCTGCTCTTGCCTCAACTTCATTCTTCGTAGCGCAATATGCTCTCTTACCCTACAGGTTTAGCTTCGGAATAGAAGCTAAGGACGCGGCCGGCAATGCTTCGCCTCGGAGCAGCTTTGGCAGGGATGGCGCAGCCTGCAAGAATGGCCCCAAAATTTGCAAACACGGGACGGGAAGCTCATAGAAGGCCAACGGTTTCTGCCGGTGAATAGACGTCTTTGCCGGCGCCAACCGCCGCACCTGCTTCTGCAACTGCAACTGGGTTGGCTTACAGCCCAGCCAAAAGGAGTGCGGCCAATACTTCTTGTCCTCCAGCATCTCGACTGCGGAGAAACTTTCCTTCCAGACAGGCTTGGTCAGGATGATGTGGTAGACGGAGACTCCAACGGATTCCAACCACGTGAACAGATCCAGCAGTCCCACATTTATCCCAAACCATCCGGCCTGAGAAGGAAATTTTTGCTTGACCTCGAAGGCAATGAGCTTATCCTGATGCATGAGGAAAGCGTCAATGTCCCAAAGCTGCTTTTTCTTGATCAACGCATTGGCAGCATATCGCTGCACGGCGACTTGGAAAAGTAAGCTACGCTTTGCTAAGAAGGCAATGCATTTTTCTTGCCGGTCGGGATCGTCTTGTTTGACAGCCACGCTGATCGGCGGCGCAGGAAGCTTTTGGAACCAGGTTTTCCTCAACTCAGCGTCTTGGAGGCGCTTCGGCGTTGTGTGCCAAAAGTCCTGAGACTTTTGCGCAAAATACAAGAATGAGACACGAATGCCCGCGGTCTTGAAATGATTGAAAAGCCTGACGTCCAGAGCAGTCAGCTTGCGATTGAAGAGCAGCTTGATAGCGCCGTACCCCGCTTCCTTCCGATAGAACCACCAATCTTGCGTGATTGCCCGGTCGGAAAAATTTGACTGAATGAGCAGCGAGCGAAAAACGTACTCGGCGCACAGGCCTTCCAAGCGACTGATTTTGTCGCGGCGGAGGATGTCTAATTGGAACTCGCGACCGCGAAAATCGAGTTGTTCTTTCACACGAGTGCTGCTCATTCTTCATTCCCTAATCAGGACATAACCGTCCCCCCAATCTGTTCATTTCGGACCGGAGTTGGGGGGCAAAAGATATTTGGCTAAGGCTTCCGATAAACCCCGATCGCATACCCGCTCGTCCATTTGGAATTGTATCTCCTCAAGAACTGAAAATGGCTTTGAAAGAGAAGAGTCAGGCCTTTCGTGATGAACATGAGGAGCCAATTCATCGGGGATCTGACTTCGAGTTTCTTGAAGACGGTCGGCTCAAAGCCCCCGACATATCCACAGAAAAGCCTTTTCAAACGGAAGGCATTTTCAAAGGATTTCCAGTTCGAGATGTCCATGGCGGCTAAATTGTGCTTGGCAAGGAACTGCGGTGCCAGTCGCTGCAAAAACCATTTGTTGATGCCCAAGAGATTGGGGACGCCGATCAACAAGATGCCATTCTGCTTTAGCAGATCGAGGTGTTTGCGGATTACCAGATTCAAATCGGAGAAATGCTCTATGAAGCCAAGAGAGTAAACAATATCGAATTGAGGTAATCCCAATTGATCGGAGAACAAGTCTTGTTGATAAACCATGCCGCGTATGCCTAAGAGCCGAAAGTTTTCTTCGGTCTTCTGGCAGCCTTTTGATGAATAATCCAAGCTATGAATCTGGTAACCAAAAGTCCGATGCATGTACGCCAAGTACTGTCCGGGCGCTCCACCTATCTCGAGAATTGATTTGCCGCTATCGTAGGGAAGATACTTGTCGAAAACCTCAAGAATTTCATTTAAAAAAAGATGCCTTTTCGACCTCTTGATTTCCAGAGGCAGAGAGATCTTATTCCAGTAATCTTCCCAAAATGATGGTTCGGTAAGTCGATCACTATTCAAGAAAATGCCTTTTTATCTCAACAAGCCGGTTTCAGCATGCAAAAGTCCACTCTTCATGACACCGTAGTGTGGCGATGGCATCGTCACGCAGCACACCCCACCACGGTCACTTTTCTATCAATGCGACGATCGCTCTTAGCGCCTGATGGCGCTTTTCCACACTGAATCGTTGGGTGATCCTTTCTCTCGCTTTTTTTCCCCATGTTTCGTCCGCAGCAAGCGCTTGCTTGATTGCCGATAGGGCGCAATCTATGGTCCTGTTTTCCAGGACAAATCCGCAATCCCCGATAGCCTCAGGAATACCGCCGACGTTGGTACCAACGGGGACGCACTCGCAAAGCATTGCTTCGCAAACCGCGTTGGGAAGGCCTTCAATTAGAGAAAACTGTGCGTAGACCTTGGCCGTTTGGAAATATTCGATCAAGTCTCTCTGGGCCAATTTGCCGATTACCGTTAGGTTCGCAGGCTTTTGGTTTTCGACAAGCGTCCGCGCTTCTCCATCGAGGCCAACAATCACAAATCGAACACCCGGCATCGCCGCAGCGACCTGAGCAAAGAAATCCACGCCTTTTATCTTCATCCGAGTAAGATCGCTCACCGAAGCAACAGTGAGGACCGTTGCGGATTTTTGCTTGCGATGATCCGCTTTTAGCGTTTGCGGATCAAAACCAAAGGGAATGGTCCGGATTTCCCCTTTGATTTTTGTCACCCTTCGCTTGACCTCCTCTTGCAAGGAAGTGACGACAGGCAAAAGAAAATCGGTGTTTCTTAAGGCGTATCGAGCACACCAGCCGCGGAGCCTTCTGGTAAAGACACCATAGTCCAACTCGGGGATCGAGTTCACGTCATAGCCGCCGAGGGCAAGAATGGACTTTTTGCGGAAAATCCTGCCGAATAGAACCGGCAAGAAAGCGTGGTAATCCGCAAACCAGATGAACAGAATATTCGCAGTAAAAATGTTTTTCAACAGCCAAAGCTTGAGAAGCAATTGGCTGAGCAAATGCCGCAAAGCATTGCCGTATCGGTAACGGTGGACTTTGAGTTGATAGTTCTTTCGGAAAAAAAACTCATCTTTGAGGACAAAGGTGCTGTCACTCGGCTTTATGAATAAGATGGTCACTTGGATTTGTCTAGTACATCGCTTTTGTAGTTGTTTGAGGCAAGTTGCAGACCAGTTGAATGACCTTCATCAACTTTTTTGTAGGGGAACTCATTTCATAGTTATTTCGATTCTCACGGGCGATTCCTCTATCGTCGGAAATCCCCGACTGCCAATCGAGAAACAGGCTTTTTATGGCAACTTGTATTTTCTGCGTTTCGTTTGGCGGTACGACAACGCCCGCCACGGTCTCCCGAATAATCTCCGCCGCATCGCTCTCCATCGGTGCAAGCGCCAAAATCGGTCTTCCCGACCCAATGTATTCGAACAGCTTGCTCGTCGGGATGTTCTTCCCGCGCTGGCTATCCATGACATACAACAACAACACCGTGGCTTCCTTCATCAGCTTGAGCGCTTGGAAGTAGCTCTGGTAGCCAAGGAATTTCACCGCGGGCCAGCAAGCTGCTTTTTCAAACCACTTCTTTGCCGAGTTGTCCACCGGGCCGGCGATTACAAAGGAAAAGCAGCGGCGAAAGTTTTCATCTGAAACGTAAAGCTCATCAATGGCCTGCAAGAGTGGACGGAGGTCATAGCGATGGTAAATGGAGCCGACATAGGTCAATCTGAACTGACCATGCTGCAACGGGTCGCCTTCGACTGCGGCGAAAGCCTCTTCGCTGTAGCCATTGGTGATAATTTCTGTCTTGGCGCCGATTTCACTGCCAAAACTATCCATCAATTCTTGCTTGACGCCCCTGCAAACGGCCACGATTCGATCCGCCTTGCGCACGACGGCTCGCCCCATCCATGCGTCTATTTTTTGCGGCAGCCGGTGCTCGCGTGTTGGCACCAAATACTTGAACCAAGGATCGCGGAAATCCGCCACCCAGGGCCTTCCAGTCAGAAGCTTTAGCATCAAGCCAATCAAGTGAGTCGTATTGGGTGGGCCGGAAGTCAGGATCACATCCGGCGTTTTCCGGCGGATTAGCCTCAAGCCGGCAAAGACCGCCGGCCAGAGCCAACCGACCCGTGCATCGGGGATGAATAGCCACGAACGCAGGAAAAGCGAGAATCGTTCGCCCAAGGACCTTTGCGAGCGCTCGCTGACAGCCAAGGTGGAGGTGTCCAAAGACTCATTCGCGGATTTGCCGGTGATTCTTCGATAAAATGCGTAAGGCTCAAACAAGCCGGTTCTGATCACCTGTATGGAGTCCGGAATCCATGACAGCAAGCTTTCATCGCGGACCGCAAAGTCGGCATCTTCTTTGACTGTGAGAACGATGGGCTGCCAATCCTGTTTAACCAGTTGGCGGGTGAGCTTGAGCGGCCTTTGCACACCCGGTCCGCCGGAGGGCGGAAAGTAGTAGGTAATCAACAGGACTTTTCGCTTGGATCGATTCACGGCTTGGTGACCGGTTTGGTGTCAGCAGATTGAGCGGCCAAATTCTCAATAGCCTCGGCCATGCGTTCCCAAGAAAACTCTTTTTTGGCCTCGGCGACGTTGGCAGAGAATTGCATTTCGCGATCCTCTTCATAAAAACGAATGATGGCCTGGGCAAACGCCTCGGCATCGCCGGCCGGCACGACGAAGCCGGTTTCGCCCTCGCGCACCACTTCCGGCAGTCCGCCGACGTCAGTGGCAATGACCGGACGGTGGTAGTTGTAGCAGATTTGCACGATCCCGCTTTGGGTGGCGGTGACGTACGGCAAGGCGACGCAATCGGCAGCAGCGTAGTAAAGCCCGACTTTATCGTTCGGAATGTAGTGGTCGTGCAGGATCACCTGATGGTCGAGTCCCAGCTTTTTGACTTGGTGCATGTAAGTCTGCTTGTTGTCGTAGAACTCGCCGGCGATCAGCAATTTGACCGGCATTTTCTTCTGTACTGAAGCAAGGGCTTCCAACAGAATGTGTAGTCCTTTGTAGCGCCGAACATAGCCAAAAAACAAGATGACGCGACCCGGTCCAAGTCCCAATCGGCGCCGCGCTTCTTCCTTGGTAAAATGGTCGGAAAAGATCTCATAGACGGGATGATGCACCATGGCGTGTGGGGCGTTCGGCACAAAGTGCAGCAACTCCTGTTTGACGGATTTCGACATGACGATAAAATAGTCGACCGTGGCGAGCGCCATGCGGGTGAGTAGCCTATCCCCCGGGCGGCGTTCGTGGGGAATGATGTTGTCGCATACGTAAAGGACTTTTGTACTTCGCCCGACTTTGGCGCGCTTGGCGATGACGGTATATGCCGGGGCGAAGAACGGCATCCAGTATTTAAAGATGATGAGTTCCGGGTTGATTTGCCGGACACGTTGGGCCACTTTCAGCCACGAGAGTGGGCCGATGGAATCCAGCAGCGCTTCGCTGGGAACGTGGCCTTGCGAAGGTTTGTCTTCGAATTGGGTTCTACCGGGGAAAAAGATCGAGGGGTATTGGCGTTTGAAGGAAATCATCTGCATGTCATGACCGCGTTTTTGCAGAGTCTTGAACAAAAGCTCGTTAAAATGCGCAATGCCGCCCCGGTGCGGATAAGCTGTTCCGATCATGACGATTTTCATCTCAGTCGCCCGAATGGGTTGCTTGCGGCAACAGCCGTTCACACGCGTTCAGAACGCGATCCACATAGATGTATTGCATGCAATTATTGGGACACTCGGCGGCATAGTAGCAATCACAATCAAACTCGGGCTCGAGGATTTCGCCCAAGCCATACAGCTCAAATTCGTGGCGATTAAAGGTGTTGTTAAAAAGAACTAACCTTTTCCCCAAACCAATGGCAATGTGCATGGCCATGGTCACCGCGGTGACCACCAAATCGCACTGATCCATTTCATTGATGAACTGCTGCAAGGGAAAGTGACCGAGATAAGCCGCGCCGCTGGCTTGGGCGAGCCGTTGATTCTTTTCATGCTCCTCTGCGCCGCCGAGCAAAAGAACCTGATAGCCGTCGGCCAAAAGCTGTTTTGCCAATTCGATCCAGTTTTCCTCCGCCCACAATCGGGACTTCCAGCGCCCGCCGCAGCCGGTATTCAAGCCGATGACCTTTCTCGTTCGGTCGATCGGCCATGGATACAAACCGGAGAAGTTGTCAAGAATGTACCTTTCGCCCTTGAACTCATAGCCGCAGATCTCGAACAGCTCCTGCAAGTAAGATTTCTGATTAGCCCGGCTGAGATCGTCAAACAGACCGGTGAGATATTTGTCCACGGCTTGCTCGTCGGCGGGCCAAGGGGTGCCGTCGCGTAGGACAAAGCCCTTCTTTTCCTTCGCCGCAATGCTATCGGCCAAAGCGCAGGCTTCGGCATCTTTGTCGAGATTGATCAACAAATCGAACTCGGTCCGCTGCAGTCGGACTATGTCTTCCGAGGTGAACTTTAGCACGTGATCCACCATCTTGGGAACAACCAGCGGCGAGTAGGTTAGCCAGTAAATTGCAGAGTGCGGATATTCACTTTTCAAACGATGCAGAATCGGCGTGCTGCGGATGACATCGCCGATGGCTCCTAACTTGATGATCAGAATCCGCCCCTCGATGCGCTCATAGTACGGGCAGTCAGAACAATGGACGCCGTGTTGTTTGTGCGGCTTGCAAGGAACGTGACCGCGAAAATACCGGCAATCGGGATGTAGAGAGTCAAGGTTGATCATGTCGATTCAATCCATGGTAGGGGTTTGAGTGAAACCATGCAAGGCAGAAATCACGGTGTCAGGCGCCAATTTTTTGGAACTGGGAGCGTCGGAAATTATGCTTGTTGAAGGTAAGAATTGCACGCTTCTTGTCCTTCCTGCGCATGCAGGAATCTCCTTGTGAATATATCGTTCAGTAGTTTGGCAAAATATTGAATTCAAGCCGTAGGAGGCGTCTCCAGACGCCGATCAGGAATATATATTGTGGTCGAACTGGGAGAGTTCTCCTACATATTGTGTTAAGAATGAATTTGCCAAACTATAGTATCGTTATGAGATGCCCGCATTCACAGGCATGACATGAAAAAATGACCCTTAACGAGTATATTTGGAATTTCGAGCTTGAGGTTTGGTGCTTTGGTTTTACCTCAGTTGATTGATCAGCCACAAACGGTAAGAATTTAGCCGTCTAAAGCAAAATCTGTCATTGCGCCAAGGTACAACCGCCCATGGTGTGAACCGAGCGCGGGGAGGAATCTATCCCTTCCGAATCTGCGGAGTTATTCGAGCTCGTTGCTCACAGATTTCTCGCTTCGCTCGAAATGACCAACTTACTCGGCTGGCTAAATAGGTACCCCAAACGATGACCGCTGGGAGGCTGTTGAGACAAACGATTGCTCCCAGCCCAGGCTTTTCTTGATGAGATAGGCGTCGCTGTCCTTGCGCATGGCAGTAATCATCTCGCCCAGAAGGCCAATGGAGAAGAATTGGATGCCAACGATGATGAGAAGCACGCCAAGAAATAGCACCGGACGATTGCTGAGATACTTGTTGGCAAACAGTCGCTCATAGGCTAACCAGCCGGAGATCAGGGAACCGGCGAAGAAGGAAAGGAAGCCGATGAGTCCAAAGAGATGCAGCGGTCTTTTTTTATACTTGGTCAGAAAGGTGATGGTCATGAGATCGAATGCTCCGCGGGTAAAACGGGCGGCGCCGAATTTGGATTTTCCGTGCTTGCGTGGGTGATGGGTGACCGGTAGTTCCGTGACCCGAAATCCATTCCGGTGCGCGATCACCGGCAGATAGCGGTGTAGCTCGCCGTACACACTCATGGTCTTCACGACCTCGTTTCGATAGGCTTTCAAACCGCAATTGAAATCGTGCAAGCGAATGCCGCTGAACCAAGAGGTGAAAAAATTGTAAACCTTGGAAGCCAGTCTCTTGGACAAGGGATCGCGGCGCTTCTTTTTCCAGCCCGAGACCAAATCGTAGCCCTCCTCCAGCTTGGCAATAAGCTTGGGGACTTCTTCCGGATCATCCTGCAAATCGGCGTCCATGGTAACAACATAATCACCGGTGGCAGCGGAAAAGCCGGCTGCCAATCCGGCGGATTTGCCATAATTCATGCGGAATTGGATCAGTTTGACATGCCGGTCGGTCGCATGCAGCTTTTCGATCACGGATGCCGATTGATCTTTGGAGCCGTCATCGACGAAGATGATTTCGTAATGATCGCCAAGAGGCCGCATTGCTGCGGTGATTTTGCGGTGCAATTCTTCCAGAGAATCTTGTTCGTTGTACAGCGGGATGACAAAAGAGATGTGGTTTTGATTCGCCACTGATCAATCCTTATGAGGGAGAGGCATTCTTATCTAATAGCTTGTCAGGCTGACCAATTTGGACTCCTGTGATCGCTTTCGGAAACTTTTCAGACCATTGACGAACTTTTGGCATACTCTTTTGAGCCAATCAAGACCAGAATATGATAGCCATAATCTAACAGGATGTCCGTCGATATTTCCCTGGCTGCTTCACGAACTGCGATCTCCAGATCATCGTTATTTTCAGACAAAGCAACTTTTACCCAAAGATTGTCGGGATTTTCCACGCTTTCTTTTATGCCGATGAGCTCAACTCCTGGAAATTGCTTTTCGAGCTTTTTGAACAGCATGTTGCTTAATTCAATCTGCTTGTCGCTGATCATGGGAATTCCTTCCGACATGCTGTCGCTCTGCCTGAGTGCCTGCACGCCACGAGTGGTATACACAGTCATGGCGTTCCTTTGGCGCTCTCAGAGTAGCATTCGGGTAGCATTTTCCGGAATTTTAGTCTTGAACTCTTTCTTGGAAATCTCCTTGTTCACTTCCAACAAGTCATAGAACATGGTGATCGACTGTTTTTGCACCGGTCTCTGCAAGCGTATGCTGCGCGGCAAATACACATCGGCGGACCTGATGAATCTTTGGAACTCTCCCGACAGGATAAGCTGATCCCCTTTGTCGCGCATCTCCGCCCTGGTGACAACGCCTTTGCCGGGATCGATCCAGTATCTGAGGGCAAAGCTACCCACAGTACCGGACAAAAGCAGGCTTTTGCCGCTCCGGCTCAAGCGTCCGTTGTTCAGGGGCGGAATCAATACCAGTCCAATCAGTGCCTGCAAAAGCCTATCATAGGTCATGTGTTCGAAAGCCAAAAGACCGCCGAATTTGAAAGAGTCGATGGAGCCGGTATAGTAGGCGTTGGTGAACGGCGTATAGACGGTAAACGATTGGCGGTCGGAGAAAAACCAACCGATATCGATGCCTAAAATGGCTTCAACTTTTAGGTACAGGGAATCCGGACTTTTGAATACGATCCGCGAGTCTGCAGAATAGGAAAGGTCTGGGGACTCGACAATCAGTTTCCCCCGACCTTTCAAAGTTTTCAAGAGCTCGAAATTTTGCCGTAATACCTCCGGCACTACCTCCCACCGGGTTTCTTCTTCGCTTAGGGCGGGACGACGCGCGGTGCCGGCACAGCCAAGCCAGAGTGAAGAAAGGATGAAAGCCAACAGTGGAAGCGAAACAGATTTGGGGATGGGAAATTGTAACCGATCACAGTGTGCGGTCACCCCTGCGTAGGCAGGAGTCTCCTTCTGCCGTGGCATGGAAAGGAGATTCCTGCATTCGCAGGAATGACAGCACTGGCAGGACACCCCGTGATTGGTTACGGGAAATTTGTTCTGCAAATGCCGGCGTGAGGTCACTATTTGACTTGTCCCAATTTTTCTAACAAATGACGCCGGCTTTCATCCGAGTCCAGCGCGCGTCGCCAATATTGCTCTGCGGTGGATCGATCACCCAACTTCAAGTAAACATCCCCCAAGTGCTCCATTACTTCCGCCGAATCTGCACGCAGCGCCAGCGATTTCTCGATATATGTCTTGGCGTTCTCATAATCACCGAGTTGGTAATAGATCCAACCCAAGGTGTCCAAATAGGGCGCATTGTCTTGATCCGCCTTCAGGGCCTTCTGCACCATCTCCAGTGCTTCATGCAAACGAACGCCCATGACTGAAAGGTGATACGCATAATTGTTGAGAACGATGGGACTATCGGGTTCCAACTTGAGGAGTTTGGCGTAGATTTCTTCAGAACGATTGTACTCTCTAACCTCGTCATAAGCAGCGGAAAGGGCCAAGAGCGTCTGCACGTTTTCCGGCTCTACTTCATCGGACTTGGCGAGGTGCTTGATGGCCTGCTGGAATTTCTGCTGCCGGCTGAATAAGGTGCCGAGATAGTAGTTGATTTCCGGATCTTCAGGAAACCTTTGCAGAGCTTGCTCAAAGTTCTGGGTAGCTCGCGCCAGACTATCCATCTGGATATAGTTGATTCCGCGCAATACCCACAGGCTGGGCACATTTGCCTGCAATTCAATGGCTTTACTCAGACAGGTCGCGGCTTTTTCGTTTTGTTTGCGCAAAATGTAAAAGCGACCCAAAGTGACCGGCACGCGCCAATCGTTGCCGTGCGTTTGTGCCAGCGATTCTCCTTGCTCGATGGCCTGCAGCGTATCTCCCTTTTGCATGAGTAGGTTGGCAATTTCGATGCGCGCTCCGACGAAGGTGGTATCGTTGTCCTTGAGCGGAGTGTACAAGGCAATGGCATCGTCCCACTGCTTCTTGCTGACGTACATGTCGCGCAGCCGGCGGCGGACGTCAAAAAAGCCGGGATTTTTTTCTATCGCGGTCTTGTAGGTCTGTACGGAAGCGAGGCTGTCTCCCCGGAGCTTCTGAATAGCCGCCAAGGCCAAATAGGCGCGCTCGCTTTTGGGGTGCTGCTGCACAATGAGTCCGAACCAATCGCACGCCCTGAGCGTATCGCCCTTTTGGAAGTAGAATTGTCCTAACTGTAGCTTATCGGTCAAATTTGTCGAGTCTTGCCGCACCAGTTCTTGGTAAAGCTGAACAGCCTCATCCCAGCGTTTGGTCTTTTCCAGCAGCAGGCGAAGCTCGGCTTTGACGTCCGCAAAGCCGCGGTGGCCGTCAATCGCTTGACGATAAGTCTGGATGGCTTTGGCCGTGTCGCCTTTAGCAACGTAGGCCGCGGCCGTCGCCAAATACCCCGGCTCCGAATCCGGAAAGTCCCGAACCACCCCTTCGTAGACCTGTAGCGCTTGAGAAAATGCCTTCTTTTGCAAAAACACGTGACCCACGCGCAATCGATGTTCCGCATCATCCAACCCGCTGCGGACCATGTTTTGGTAAGCTTTCAAAGCCCCATCATTATCGTTGAGGGCGATTTGCAGGTAGGTGAGATTGTAGAGCGCCTCCAGGTTATTTGGCTCTAATTTGACAATCTTTTCGTAAACTCTGGCTGCGTTTCGGAATTGGCGCAGCTTGTTGTAAGTACCTGCCAGCAGCTCTAAGGCATCCATATT
Organism: Caldithrix sp.; assembly: GCA_020722685.1. Next base: position 34,801 of record DYKH01000015.1, read on the forward strand.
TTGCGGCGAGGCGCGCAGGGCTTTGTTGGCCATACGTATGGACATGCGTAGCTCGTCCAGCAGGTAGTAGTCTTCGGCCAGAGCTAAATAGATTCCGGCGGAGGAAGTATCGATCTCAGCCGCCTGATGGTACTCCACCAAGGCGCCTTTGGGATTCCCCATCATGTCCTCGATGGCGCCGTTGATGATATGGTCCATGGCTTCCCGATTATAGGCCGGCACAGGCTTGGGCTTCGTCCGCAGCTTGGCGGTGGAACTGCAACCCATAAGGCCGGCAGCCAGAAGGAAAACCAATGCGAAGTGGTAGGTGTTTATCTTCATCTAACTTGATGCTTGCTGAAGGTTATAAAGGCGCGAAAATATATCATAATTTTGTTTCAATCACAAGTGAAAAATCCCGGCGACCGAGGAGCCCATAAATCTCTTGATGTTCTGGCTAAATTTGAATACTTTTGCACTTGTCGAACGACGGTGGTGCCTGGGCGGTTCCGCAAATTTTTCTTGTGAAACGTACGTCCTTTGGGCGCCGCCGGTGAGCGACAACGCCGCGTTGAAGAGACGAGCAAATTGAATGAAGGCCTTCTTATTCTACATGATCAATCTTGGCTGCGCTCCGCTGACAGTTGTGCTTCCTTCCTTGCTGTTTCTGGGAGAAGCTGGAATGGCGGGACCCGAAGCCACGCCTGCACGGGTCAACGCCTACGGGCAGATCATCCTGGCATCCGACTCGATGGCCGCAAACAAGGAGGTGGGCCGCTGCTTTTCCTCTGACGGCCGGTTTTGTGCTGAATACCGATTTGACAACGCCGGCTTTGATCATTTCCAAGTTGCGCGGTTAGACCTATTCTATCAAAGAAATCTTGTCGCGACGATCGCCAATCCTGTTGGCAGCGGATTCTATGCCTCCAACTCCGGTTTGGTGGCCGCGGTAGAGGCCGACGAATCGCCTTCCGGTAAGGGACGACTCACTTTTTATTCATCATCCGGAAAGATTCTATTTCAGCGCGAAACCCGTTTTGCACGCGACTTTTGTTTTTCCTCAAGCGGCGAGGTCTTTGCTTTCAATAGCGCAGATGGATTGATGGCTATGACCCCAAAGCAAAAGATCAATCGCTGCTTCGGCGAGGCGCAAGTTTTTGCTCTTTCGACCACTGGGGACTCTATCGTCACTCTGAGTGAAAAACGTCTATCTGTTTGGCACGGGTCTGAGAAAATGACGGAGTTAATCGTGGACCTCGATTGGCCGCGCAAATTGGCCTTAGCTCCTCAAGGCCGTCACCTCGCCGCGATCGGTAAAAGTCAGTTACTGGTCATCGAGATTCCTTCCGGGAAATTGGTCGTGCAAAAACTGCTGCCGGCCGGCCAAACGTACCGGGACATTGAATGGCAAGATGGAAAAATTTTGGTAGGTATTCAGCGGCGCACCGGGGATACCTTGCAAGGACTCCTGCGCAGCTTTGATTTGGAAGGAGTGCAGATCGACTCGAGCAACACAGAGTCCCTGACGCTGCCCAAGTTGAGGGATGTGCCAGCAAAGCAGCTCCTAAAACCGGCGGATCGGGACACCATTTTGTGGCCTATGGCGCCCTTTAATGAGGCACATCCGATTGGGAATACATACGAAGAGTATCAAGACTATGGCGGCGATCCGTATCTTCATCCCGGCGCGGATATGCTGGCGCCGGATAAGACGCCGGTGTTCTCGGTCTCCGGGGGCGTCGTCAAGGCTGTGCTGACCATCAGCGCCGAATATCACTGGCGAATCGCCGTGGGGGACAGCGATACCACGGGTCCCAGCGAGGGCTGGCTGTATGCCCACTTGATACAAAACTCCATCCCCTTTGCGGTCGGCGATAGCGTTCACGCAATGGACTTTCTGGGCGAATTGGTGCCCTGGCCGGTCAGTAATTTCACCCATTGTCATTTTGTCAAAATAAGCGATTCCGGCAGAACTTGGAGCATGCCCTGGGATGCTGTGTTCAATCCGCTGGAAGTATTGCGTCCCAATACGGATGTGGAGCCGCCCGTTTTTCATCCTGCCAAGGGCAAGGACACGTTGGCTTTTTGTGTGAATGAGTCGTCAATGTACCTCGATCCGTTTGCTTTGGTCGGCAAGGTCGATATCATTGCCAAGGTCGGAGACCATCTCGGCCATCCCGACTGGGAGTGTAGTCCATACCGATTAGACTATGAAGTGTTGAGTTTGCCTTCCGGCAATCGGGTGCTCGGACCTATTCACACTACGACCTTCAGCCACATCATCCCTGCGTACACCGGCACCGCACAAATGACGCACGTACTCTATAAAAATGACCAAACCTGCAATTCCGAGGGCGATTATAACAACCGGGACTTTTTCCTGATCCTGACGAATTCCGACGGCGACTCGTTGCTGGAACTGAGCGACGCCGACAGTTCGCTGGACACTGCCCGCTTCAATGACGGGCCTTACCGCATTGTGGTGCGCGCTTATGATGCGGGCGGTAATGTGACCTCCGCCGGGATGGACGTGGAGTTTGTGAATGGGGTAACGAACGTCGTCAAAGTCGAAGCTCCGCCGGCTGCATTTCACCTTCGCCAAAATTTCCCTAATCCTTTTAACGGGAGCACTACCTTTGACTATGAAACGGCTCAGCCGGGACAGCTTTTTTGGAGTATTTTCGATCTTGCGGGCAGAGCCGTCTTTTCACAGGAGGTCGCTCATAGCCAAGCAGGCCAATATCAATGGACGTGGGCGGCCAGAGACGGTGAAGGCAAAACGCTTCCATCGGGCATTTATTTCGCAAGAGCTGAAATGGGGGGACACGTTCATGCTCTCAAAATAGCACTTACAAAATGAGCCGGGGATGGCACTCCCTTCCTGGCGGGAAAAGGTCGGGACCGGTCACAAGCGCAAAATAGTCAAAATGAATGTAGTCAAAATGATCCGTTTCCAAGAGCCGCCAGGTTCTCTTCTCCTTCACTATGGCTCTGATCGGATCATCTGGATGGCATTCGGAATGTCTTTGTCTCCAATTATTTTGACTTTTTGTTTGCTGAGTAATTTTGGTTCCTACGATCTGGTACACAACATTTGACAACTGAAGATGGGGAAAAAAGCCGTTGCATGAATAGGAGATTGATCCAACCAGACAATTGGAAGAATTTTCTGAACAAGCTCCGCTCGCACAGCTGGCGCGGATACATTTTGATTGGGATGGTGGTGTATCTGGTTCTCATAAACCAGCTCATCCGCGTTCGGCCCGATCATGTCTTCATCGCCCTTATGCTCTTTGTTCTGGCGTTGGGTAAAGGCCGGATGAAGCAATTCACCCTCGATTGGGCGCCGTGGATCATCTTTTGGATTTGCTACGACATGATGCGAGGCGTGGCGGATAATTTGCGTGGCGCTATCAACGTCGTACTACCTTACAAAGTAGAATTGGCCATGTTTGGCCCGTTGTTCGGCGGCGTCATCCCTTGCTTTTATCTGCAAGATCTGCAGCAAGCATGGCAGGGAACGCTGCTGAAAAATCTCCTGGACGCTTCCGGCGGGCTGTTCTATACTTTGCATTTTGGCTTGCCCTTGATATTAGGCTGGGTCTTCTGGCACACTACCGACGACCGCAAGATGTTCTATCGGTTTGTTTGGACTATGACGCTGTTAAATTTCTCCGCTCTGGCCACCTTTATGCTCTATCCCGCGGCGCCGCCCTGGTACGTTTACAGCTATGGCTTTGGCCAGCCGCCGCACACGACTTACTGGGGACTCGGCGCCGGCGCTTTGGTTAATGTGGATAAGATGATCGGCATGAACTTTTTCCAGACACTTTGGGGAGGATTCAATCCCAATCACTTTGCCGCCATCCCCTCTTTGCATGGCGCTTACCCGGCTGCGGTGGCGCTTTTTACCTATAAAAAGTTCAAACGCTGGCCGGGATTACTTTTGCTTTATCCCCTCGGCGTTTGGTTTTCAGCGGTCTATCTGAATCAGCATTACATCATAGATTTGTTCATTGGCGCCGGCTATTTGGCAGTTGCCTACAGAATAACGGATCGACTTCTCGTCCCCAAGGTTTTTTCCCGATTCATCAGTTGGGAGCCAAAACGCTCCCGTACGCAACCGCTGTATCCTGTTGAGCGCTGAGTGCTCAGCCGTTCAGGCTCAGGTGTTGCAAAGACATTTCCCTTGACATTTAAATGAATAGTTCTAAATTAGTGCCGTCAAAAAGGGCGCTTTAGCTCAGTCGGTAGAGCAACGGACTGAAAATCCGTGTGTCCCCAGTTCGATTCTGGGAGGCGCCACATGGGTAAGACCCTGCCAGTGCGTGCGGCAGGGATTTTTTATTTGTGGGCTCGACCGGATTGGAAAGAGTCAGAGAGCCGCAAGAAGGAACCAGCCATGAACACAAAACGGGGAAAAACTAATGTCGCTCGGCGCGCTGCTTGAGAAGGAAGAAAGCAATGAGAAAGCTACCTCCAAAAGCTGCATTAGTCGAGGCACTGATGATTACAGTCATTGCTGCAATCATTGGCTTGAGCGTTAATGCCGTACATCCAAGACGTGTTTCCATTTCAACTCAGCGTCCGCCTATTGCCGCTGCGGATGATTCTGTATTTGCTGAGGAATTGCCGGGCGTTGTCATTTCCGGTGGAAACGATCCATCGCCCAAATTGGAGGAGACGCAAAACGGGCCAATTACCGTCAACACCGAACAAGTCCGGCGACTGATTGCCGGCGGCAAGGCCGTGGTCATTGACGCTCGAAACCAAGCTGAGTTCATAAGCGGCCACATTCCCGAGGCCATCAATCTGCCATTTGAGCGTATTTCGGCGCACACAGATTTGGTCAATTCCCTCCCTCATGACAAGTGGTTGATCTGCTATTGTGATGGCCCTCCCTGCGATTTAGGCGAGTTGCTGGCTTTCGAGTTGTGGAGCACGGGATTCGAAACAGTGGCCGTATATCAGGAGGGCATGGACGCTTGGAGAAAATCAAATGCGATCGAAAAGGGAGAGGAGAAGATCGAACATGCAAAACAAAATGGTAGGCTGGATGGTCTTGCTGCTCCGCTTGCTGGTGGGAGCAGTGTTTATTTTCGCGGCTATTGGCAAAATCTGGAATCCACCAGCTTTTGCCAATGACATCGACAACTATCGCATGCTTCCTTACCTGCTTGTATCCCTGATGGCAGTTATCCTGCCGTGGTTGGAATTGTTTTGCGGTCTCTTTCTCATTTTCGGCAAGTGGCTGAAGGGTAGCTCACTTATCATTGTCGCCATGAATGTCGTCTTTATCATTGCTATCGGTTCGGCTATGGCGCGTGGATTGGATATTACTTGCGGGTGCTTTTCTGCGACTGATGAAGGAACCAAAGTCGGGACGTTGAGATTGGTGGAAGATATCCTGTTGTTGGGTGCGGCGGGTGTGATTTACTGGCGGGCGGAAGATGCACACTGAGGCAATAACACATTTTCTAAGAGCTTTTCGTGATAAGCTGCATATTGAATCTCGAGTTTGGGTTTTGCTATCTCTTCCCTTAAGCAAATTATTTCTAACCGATCACAGGATGCTGTCACCCCTGCGTATGCAGGAGTCTCCTTCTGCCGTGCATTGGAAAGGAGATTCCTGTAACCGCAGGAATGAGGGCACTGGCAGGACACCCCGTGATGGGTCACAATTATTTCTTGATTAACAACCAAAATATAAATAGCTTTCTCTGAAAGCATCCATTATCCGAGAATGCCAGCCCCTTGCCTGAAATAAAGAACATCCTCGTCTCCCGGTTGCGTTTTATGGGAGACGTTATCCTTACCGTACCGGTTTGCCATGCCTTACGTCAATCGTATCCGGCGGCCAAAATTACCTATTTGGCCGAGACTCCTTATCATACTTTGCTTGAGAACCATCCGGACGTTGATGCGGTTATATCCCTGCCGCGTCAGGGCGGTCAGAACCGGGCTCAGGCCTACGGGAAATTGATTCGGAGTGATTTTGACCTCGCCATCGACTTGTTCGGCAATCCTCGCTCGGCCTTGTTGACTTTTCTCAGCGGTGCTCGCATCCGCATCGGCGGTAATTTTCGCGGGCGGGGCGTTTTCTATACGCACAGGGTAAAAGATGACGGCGAGAGGAAAACTGCCATTCAGTTTCACCTCCATTATCTAACGCCTCTTGGAATTCAAGCATTGCCGGTCGACCCGTTTATCGTTTCGACCCCAGCCGAGAAAAATTGGGCGAGGGAATATCTCATCAATAAAGGTTACGATTTGCAGCGAACGATTGTTGGCATCCATCCCGGAGCTACCTGGCCGGCCAAGAGATGGCTGCCGGAGAGGTTCGCCGCTCTGGCGAATCGAATGTCGGAGCAACTCGGCGCCCAGGTACTGTTTACTATGGGGCCAGGCGAAGAAAGCATTTTGCAAGCCGTCGCCAAAGAGTGTCGATTTCCGGTCATGAAGCCCTCGGTATTCACCCTTCGACAGTTGGCGGCCATCCTCGGTCAACTCGACCTTTTCATCGCCAATGATTGCGGACCGATGCATTTGGCGCCCGCAGTGGGGACTAAAACCATCGGCCTATTTGGTCCGGGAGAGCCCGACATTTGGTTTCCTTACGATGTGGCCAAAGGACATCGTTTCGTGTATCATACCGTTGATTGCAGCCGTTGTCGCCGCGATGTGTGCGAAAAGATGGACTGTATGCAAGCCATAGTCGTTGAGGAAGTTTACCATGCAGCGGTGAGCGCTCTTGATGCAAAGGTGACAGTCTGAATGTCCGACAGACCACATATCATCGTAGATGGATACAACCTTATCCTCCGCACAAAGTTGGTTTCGACAAAGGATGAAAATGCTCTGTGGGCGGCGCGAGACGCCCTCCTTGCTCAACTCGAAGCATATCGCAGTGATAAAGAGATTAGAATCACCGTCGTTTTCGATGGGCAAGCCGTTAAGTTGTTCAATCAGCCCATAAAGTCGGGAGGGATTGAGCTTCTGTTTTCCAAAGCCCCGCAAAAGGCTGACGCGTTGATCAAGAATATGATTGACCGCGAACGGCAAAGACGAAATATTACTCTCGTGACCTCAGACCGCGCCTTGGCCGACTATGCCCGGGCTTCCGGCTGCGAGACTCGCAGCGTCGAAGAGTTCTCCCGGCGATGGACCCGTCCAAAGCAGGAGAGCGAGCATGGAGCCAAGTACGGTAAGCCGCTTTCTACTGGAGAAGTCGATGAATGGCTACGACTTTTTGGACTGGGGAAAGAGGAACGGTAAGAAAAAATGGGAAATATTGGGAGGTTTTGGCAACCCCACAGGATTGCCGTAGCCCATTCAAGACAATAAAAACCGATGCCATTTACAAAGAGCAAAACTCCGTCTCAACGACGCTTGCTGTTCCGCAGAAAAGCGACGGTTGCTTCCGTCGTGGTGGTCACGTTCTTTTTTCTGCTGTTTTATAACCTGGGCAGTTACCTGTTTATCAAGCGAATCGGCCGGCATTTAGAGGAGGCGCTCGATGGCCGGCTAAAAACCGCTGCAACGCTATCGACCCAGATCATCGAGCGTGACTTGGAGGATCTGCATGACACGTCCACTCATTCACTCGTTCGCCTGCTGTTGGCGCAAATTCGCCTGCAAAACGATCTCGAAGCCGCCTATCTTATTAGCACCCATTTTGACGTGCTCGTGGACTCCCGTCTTGAGCTGGAGTTTCAAGTGAGCCGCGGCTACCTGCGCAACGACAGTACGGCTATCCATTCCGCCGACACGGGGGTGATTTCTGTATCATCCCTTCGCACCGTAGCCGGAAATCATTTCAAAAACGTCTATGCCCCTGTGAGCGACATTCTGGGAAATAGGGCAATCTTGGTTTTAGAAGCCAACGCCGACTTTATGGATATCATCCGGTTTTTCCATCGTGGCCTCCTCATAGGCGCTGTGACCAGTCTGATGCTGCTGCTTTTGTTGGTGTTTTTCCTTATTGGCGCGACTTCGCTATTCTTGAAAACAGAGGCACAATTACAGCAATCCAGACGCTTGGCCTCCATGGGTCAAATGGCCGCCACCGTCGCTCACGAGATTCGGAATCCCCTGGGCATCATTAAGAGCACGGCGGATATTTTGCGCGAGCGCCAACAGGAAGCGAGCGGTTCGACCGAGCTATTCGGCTACATCAATGATGAGATACGCCGGCTCAATCGTTTGGTCGGCGATTTTCTCTCGCTGTCCAGAGAACCGGCGCCAAAGTTGGCCGAAAATGATCTATGCAAAATCGTTGAAGATGCCGTACATATTTTCCAAGCCGAAGACGGGACTAAGACGGACATTGCTTTGCCGAATAATCGTGAGTCCCTCCAAGTCGCTTGTGACGCGGATATGCTGCGCCAGGTGATGCTCAATCTTTTTTTGAATTCCGCGCAAGCAATGGACGGCTCCGGGAAAATTTGCGTCGAAGTAAAGTCTGAAAAGATCAGGGGAAGGCGATTCGCCCAAGTCCGGGTTATGGACTCAGGCAAGGGGATAGAGGGCGACCCGAACGCCATTTTCGAGCCGTTCTATACCACAAAGGCCCAGGGCACGGGCTTGGGCCTGGCCGTCAGTCGCAATATTATCGAACGGCATGGGGGATGGATGCAAGCGGCAAACCGACTGGAAGGAGGGGCTGTCGTTGAGTTTTGGTTACCAGCCTCCTGAGCTTGGAAGCGGTTGGGCAACCCAGCTTGGAGTGATTGGAAAGAATCATTCCCAAATGCATTGAATGTGTTTGGAAGAACGTAGGTTTGTGTCGTCAGTAAGGATGGGAAGCCTGAGGTATTTGGCAGTCGCAGCGCTTATTCGATCATGAAGCTCAGGAATGTCATCCACTGTTTGGCCGGTGGAAATGATTCTACCTGTGATGGGAACTTACTGATAGTTGCTGACCGACCTTATGAATTGGATAGTTCTATTCAAGTCTATGCTGATTCTGCCTTTTTCAGCAAAATATGATACCTCCATCAGGCTCATGCAGGAAACAAAAATTCGATGTTCACCTTGGCCCGCGTCGGGTTTTATCCGCTTTGCGTGCTTTCCCAATGGCCTGGTTTGGCTAATATGTAGGACAAATGCAACGGTGTCGGCTAAGTAGTCCATTTGCGATCTTTCGATAGGATGGCGGAGGAAAGCTCTTGCCGGGCCTGTCGAATCTCAGCCTCAAAATCGTCCGGCAGAATGACGGGAACCAGACCAGCAAGCTTCCCGATTCGTTTTGCAGAGGGGATCGCGGTATTTTTCTTGATAGAGTTGATGTAATTCAGAATATCGGAAAGCTGATCGTCGGATGCTTCCAGCAACTCCTTGTAGATGGCATCTATTTTGATCGCTGAGTCGCTCACGACTGGACCTCCTTTTGGTAAAGCACGACCAATTCCGACAGGAATTGGTCGATTACTGAGAAAAAACCAAGCTATTTTTATACGAGTGAAAAGAACAGGTTCGACGAATGATGCGAGGAAGGATACTAATTATCGACGACGAACGGCGCATGTGCGCCGTGCTCAAGACTGCGTTGGAAGATAAAGGCTATGCAGTCACCACCGCCAATAGCGGTGAAGCGGCCATGGCTGCTCTTACCGTCGATCCATTCGACGTGGTCATCAGTGACATCAAGATGCCGGGGATGAGCGGGCTCGAGGTTCTGGATAAAGTCAAGCAATCCAGTCCGGATACCGAGGTGCTCTTGATGACGGCTTACGCCGACGCGCAAACAGCCGTAGAAGCGATGAAAAAGGGCGCTTTTGATTATCTCATCAAGCCTTTTGAGATCGATGAGCTGCGCATCAAGGTACGTCAAATCATAGAAAGAGGCCAGCTCAAGGATGAAAATCGCGATCTCAAGCAACAGCTAAAAAGGCGGTACTCGCTGGAGAACATGGTCGGCAAAAGCGGGGTCATGCAAAAGGTGTATCAATTGGTAGAAAAGGTTGCTTCCAGCGACGCGACGGTTTTAGTGCGTGGAGAAAGTGGCACCGGCAAAGAATTGGTCGCCCAAGCCATCCATCAATTGAGCAAGCGCAATTCCGAGCCGTTCGTGGCCGTGAACTGTGGTGCGCTGCCGGAAAGCCTTTTGGAAAGCGAACTGTTCGGACACGAACGCGGGGCCTTTACCGGCGCAGAAAAACAAAAGCTGGGACGGTTCGAGTTAGCCGGTCAGGGAACAATCTTCTTGGATGAGATCGGCGATATTACTCCGGCCACCCAGATCAAGCTCTTGCGCGTGCTGCAAGCCCGGGAAATTGTGCGTGTCGGCGGCACTGAAACCATCCGCGTTCAGGCCCGCACCGTCGCCGCGACCAATCGTAATTTGGAAGAAGCGGTTAAGAGCCATCAATTTCGCGAGGATTTGTATTATCGCATCAATGTTTTTCCCATCATGCTGCCTCCCCTGCGCGAGCGCAAGGAAGACATTCCGGAATTGGTGGCGCACTTTCTCCAGCGACAAAATGCCGTTCCGGATGCCATCGAATCCAAAGCGCTCAAGCTGCTCATGGAATATGCTTGGCCCGGCAACGTGCGCGAGTTGGAAAACGTGATCGAACGCGCCCTGATCATGGCAGGCGGAAAAGCGATCAGTGTCAAGGACCTTCCGCCGCATTTGCGCGGAGAGGCTGAGATGCCGATTACTATTCATCTGGGCGAGGACGAGCTAATGACAATCGACGAAATGCAGCGCCGGATGATCCAGAAGGCGTTGGTTAAGACAGAGGGCAACAAGACCAAGGCGGCCAAGCTACTGGGAATCACTCGGCGGCAGATCTATTCGATGATGGAAAGACTCTCTTAGCCCTCGTTCTGGTTGGCTGACGTCACGACCTGTCTGCGCATACACCCAGCCAAAGCCGGGTGTTAGTGGGCGGTGTATCCCCTCGGCACCTCGTTTCCCCGAGGTGAAGGCTTTTGGCACGATAATGGCAAAGGACTGAAAAGTGCTGACAAATTGTTTGGGTGATAGGTAACAATCATCAGAGTACGTTGCCATAGTCACCTAATTATTTTGGTGTTGCTTCCTGGTGATCGCATCTCCCTTATTTGCCTGACTGTGGCTTGTTGGTAACGAGGTGCGGCAAAAATTACCCAAACGGTCTTTTCAGCCGGGGCCATCGCATCTTCCAGATTCGCATCTTCGCCTGCTTCCATTTCTGCAATCTCGGTAAGCAATTTTCGCTTTGTACAGGTCCCAAATCGAGCTATATGAAGCTGAGTTGGAATTCAATAAGCCGCTCAGTAAGATGTCTCAACTGCTTTGAGAAACCGAGTTCGTCTCGCCTCTTTCTCGGCTGCAGGGTTCAAATAGGGAGATACCTTCGAGCATGAAAAAGCGTTTAATATTTCTCATTGTGCTCTTTCAACTCAAGCAAGCGCTGCCGCAATCCACCATGCAAAGCGGCGTCGCCTTCATGAACGTCGGCAATGTAGATTTGCAGTGTTCGTTTTTCTGGCAGCCTTTCTCAAGATTCGGACATGCTTTGAGCTACAAGGCGACCGATTCCTGGGATATCTGGGATAATCCTGCCAGCTTGGTCGCTTTTAACGACCCTTACTTCAGTCTTAGCTTCCAGCCACAAGTAGGCGTTGAGCCGACTTCTTATTATGATGTGGACTCGGCGGTTCGCAGTCGGGTCAACTACACCATCCGCAATTATCGTTTGCCGTACACAAGAGTGCAATATCCGCGGCTTGCCTTGCAGTTAGGGCAAGAAGGCGGAATTTACGGATTTCAAGCTGCCTACCCGCTACGGACAGGAAATAGGTACACGGTCGTATCGTTAGAAATCGGCCAGCCGTTTTGGCTGGACTTGCACGGCAGCAGCACCGGCTTTTCCGCGCTTCTGGAGGCCACCAATGGCGATGTGAATCCGAATGACGACATCCACCTGAATGTGGATGGGCATCTTCAAGTGGATTTTCAGGCTGCGGCAACAAATTACAAAGTAGGTTTCTCGCAGCAGTTGAGCGACAAAGCTGCCATTGGTTTTCGACTTTCTCAGCTCAATCTGTACACCTACATCGATGGCTATGCCCTCCTAAATGGCGCTATCGGCACGGTCGGCATGTCTTCGGCTTTTAATGATCCGAACGATCCGCGTATCAATTTTGCGAACGGTGAGACCAACAGGTTGGATCAATCATTGTACATGAAGTTTCGCGGCTCAGGCTGGCAATTTAACACCGGCATGCTTTATCGTCCCACGCCCAGCCTGACATTTGGGTTGGACCTCGGCCTTAACACCCCCGCCGTGCTGAAGGGACAGATGAATGTCACGCAGCACGTCATCCCGGCCCTCAATGCAGACGCCTTCTTTTCCGACGATCCAACTGCAGAGTTGATTGACGGCAGCAAGCTGGATTTGATGAGGTTGACCTTGACCAAAAAGGTCGACAATCCCACCAGCAATCGCTTGATAATTAGTTTTCCATCTTCTCTCGGCTTTCAGGCTTCCTATCAGGGGCGACTATTCGAGTCCACTGTGTCGTTGCGAAAATATGCCGGTTATTTTGGCTATGACTTTTTGCATGAACGGCGTGGAATAAAGTTGCATTACAGCACCACCTTGGATGTTTCCTTGAGCATGTTCACACTATCGCTCGGCGGTATGAGAGGGGAGGTTTTCTGCGACAAGGAGGGTCGAAAGGAAAAAATGATGGAGCTTTGGATTCCCAGTGCATCGTTCGAGCTGGCCTTTTTTATTGCTAATCGGTATCAGGTGAGCAACAAGTTATTTTTCGCTCCGACCCCTGGCTTTGGCTCCAAGCTGGGATACTTTTTTTGATTTGCACCCCAAGGGGGACCAGCTCAATCTAAACTGTTGCATTGTTGGGGAAAACATTCCTTTCCACAATTTCCCCTGCCCACCACGGTTTGTTCCATTGCGGATTCTTACCCCAAAGCGAGTCTCGTGACAGCGGGCTCTATTCCGCATTCGTTGGTCGACTGCCGGGTTCGGGGCACATGGCTCTCAAGCCGTAATCCTTGCATGTCGTATAATTTTTGCTATATTTGTCCGACGCGAAGTGTCGAGGCGCACCTGATTGATCTGTGGCTCGATTTCGCGAGTAGATTGACTGTCAGACCATCTGCCGCAGAATGGCGCTGATGTGCTTTCGCAGTTCCGTTTTGTTCCCGCGCAGTGTAGCTGATCTCGCATCCAAGCTTGAACAGATGACAATTCTGTACCTGAGTCAATATTTCCCACCGGAAGTTGGGGCGACGCAAACGCGTGCGCTGGAGATGGCAACCCATTTGGCTCGTCAAGGCCACTCGGTGACCGTTTTGACGGAGTTTCCAAATCATCCTAAGGGTGTGATTCCTGCTCATTATCGCGGGCGCTGCTTCGAGTATGAGCGCCTCAAAAGAATCGATGTGATCAGGACTTGGGTATTTGCCCGAGCAAAGAAAACTTTTTACACGCGCATGGGACTTTACCTGAGCTTCATGCTGACTGCAAGCGTCATTGGCAGCATGCTGCGAGGAAAGTACGATATCGTCTATGCGACTTCGCCGCCTTTTTTTGTGGGAGCTGCAGGCTTGTGGCTGAGCCGGCAGAAGTCCGCCAAATTTGTCTTTGAGGTGCGCGACCTTTGGCCGCAAACCGCTGTCGAATTGGGCGAGTTGCACAATCCGCACTTTATTCACTGGGCAGAACAATTGGAAAAGGTTTTTTACGAACGCGCCGAACGGATCATCGCGGTCACTCAAGGGATTCATGACAGTTTGTTGAGCAGGGGATACGAGCCGCCAAAGCTCCGGCTGGTTTCGAACGGGACGAACACCGAACTCTTTTTCAATCACGGTAATCGTCTGCGCGACAAGCTCGGATTGAAAGACAAATTTGTAGTTTTGTATGCAGGCATCTTTGGCATCGCCCAAGGAATGGAGCAGCTTGTGGAGGTAGTCGAACGCCTCAAGCCTTCCCATGACATTCACTTTCTTTTCATTGGCGAAGGTCCCGTCAAGCAAAAGGTGTTGGAGCTGCAAAGAGACAAGGGCCTGGTCAATCTGACTGTTCTGGATGAAATTCCACGGGAACAGATCGCTGCTTACATATCCGCTGCGGATTGCTGCTTGGTGCCGTTGAAAAAAAAGCCACTCTTTTTAGGCGCATTGCCCTCCAAAATGTTCGACTTTATGGCCTGCGAACGTCCCGTCATTGTCAGCGTCGATGGAGAGGCTCGGCGAATTGTGGAGCAGTCCGGGGCCGGAATATTCGTGGAGCCGGAGAATACCGAGCAGATGATTGCCGCTATCCAGCAGTTGAAAGATTCGCCAGAGAAGCGCCGGCGCATGGGGCAAGCCGGACGGACGCTGGTGCAGAGCCGGTTTTCTCGACGACAACAGGCGCTGAAATTGGAGGCCATTCTGCAGGAGATTGCATGATCCGGGTTGCCAATTTTGATCTGAGAATCATGCGTTCGCACCATCACGCCATGAACCAGACGGTTTGGATTTTATCGCTCGCTGGGAGTAAAGCAGACTTATGAGATTCGTTCTCTACTTTGTGGTTTTCGGCGAAACCTTCATCTTGTCGTATCTATTGATGCCTTGGCTGATTCGCCTGGCACTGCGCTGGAATGTTGTCGACCGGCCGGGACAGCGAAAAATTCACCAAGAGTCCAAACCGCTGCTCGGTGGTGTGGGCATATTTTCGAGCTTTTTCTTGGTGGTGGTTGGCAACATTCTTGGCTTTGAGTTTCTCCGACGAGTAACCGAATTTCCGGCAAGCCTGCAGACGATGGTTCGAATTAGTCCCCTGCTTTCGGCGGTTCTGCCCAAATTGGTGCTGATTTTGGCTGGAGGATTTCTTATCCATTTGCTTGGGCTCCTGGATGATATCTTCAAAGAGAGATTATCATACAAGCTCAAGTTCGTCGTGCAAATTATCGTCGTGCTCATCGTGGCAATTGGCGGCGTGCGCACATCTTTCATGCCGGGAAGGATTCTGGATATCGTCCTCACGACTTTGTGGATTGTCGGCATCACCAACAGCTTTAATTTGCTGGACAATTTGGATGGCTTGACGGCCGGCATCTCGGTTATTTCTGCGAGCATATTTTTCGCTATAGCGGTTTTGCAAGGGCAGATATTTTTCGCCTTTATTTTGGCCGCAGTTGCCGGGGCAGGTTTTGGCTTTTTGCTGTGCAACTTTTTCCCGTCCAAGTTGTTCATGGGTGATAGCGGCAGCTTATTTCTTGGCTACATGTTCGGCGCTTTGTCAGTGACGGGCTCTTACGTCGTGGATTCGAGCGCTTCGCACTTGCCGGTGCTCATGCCGATTCTGGTTTTGAGCATTCCGTTGTATGACACGTTCTCGGTCATGTTCATTCGCTGGCGGGAAGGACGGCCCTTGTTTTTGGGTGACAAACGGCACTTTTCCCACCGGCTTTTGGAGCTGGGTATGAGCCATCGCAATGCCGTCGTGTTTATTTATTTGGTCAGCTTTTGTGTAGGAGTCGCCGCCATGCTGTTGCCGTATGTTTCTTTGGCAGCCAGCATGTTGCTGCTCACGCAGGCTGTGATCGTTTATGTTCTCATAACCATTCTCACTAGCCATGGTCATCGCGCTTGATCGGTCATAAGTTTGAAGACTTGGCGAGAGGTTCTTTTCCTGAGAGTTCCTCTCGGTTCCCTGATAAAAAAGACTCACCTTATCTTTCAAGGAGGAAATTTTGAGAGCTTTGATTACCGGTGGCGCCGGATTTATTGGCTCACACCTGGCAGAATACCTGTTGGCAAGGGGTGATGAAGTTTTTGTCATCGATGACCTTTCCACCGGAAGGTTGGAAAACGTCGCGCATTTGCGATCTCATCCACGTTTCAAGCTGGCGGTTGAGACAATCCTCAACGAAACAGTCATGGACCGCTTGGTGAGCGAATGCGATGTGATTTATCATTTGGCGGCCGCCGTCGGGGTTGAGCTGATCGTTAAGAGTCCGGTGGAGACCATCGAACGAAATATTTTGGGGACCGACGTGGTGCTGCGTCTGGCTGTGCGCTATTTGCGCAAAGTCCTGATCGCTTCGACTTCGGAAATTTACGGGAAAAGTGAAGCAGTCCCCTTTAAAGAGGATGATGATCGTGTTTTGGGTCCGACCACCAAAAGCCGGTGGAGCTACTCGTGCTCCAAGGGCATCGATGAGTTTTTGGCCTTGGCTTACTACAAGGAGAAGCGGCTGGAGACGGTCATCATGCGCCTGTTCAACACGGTTGGCCCGCGACAGACGGGTCGCTACGGCATGGTCATTCCCCGGTTGGTCAAACAGGCGTTGGCCGGCGAACCCTTGACTGTTTATGGAGACGGCCAGCAAGTCCGCTGCTTCACTTATGTGGACGACGTAGTGACTGCTGCGGTCAGGTTGATGGAAACACCGGCAGCGGTGGGACAGGTATTCAACATTGGCAATGATCAAGGCATCACCATTTCCGAGCTGGCGGAAAAAATCATCAAGCTCGCCAAATCCTCATCGAAAGTCGTGTATGTTCCCTACGATCAGGCTTATGAAGAGGGATTTGAGGACATGCGATTGCGAGTTCCCAGCTTGGAAAAAGCCAAAAGAGTGATCGGATATGCTCCCAAGGTTCAGCTTGATGAGATACTGACAAAAGTCATTGAGCACTTTAGGACGCATCAAGGTCAGGAGTGACCGGACCGTCGTCGTGGGTTCAAATGGAGTTGGTTTCTCATATTGCCGCCGGTGGAGAGAGCGGTTTAAGGAATTGGCCATCTCCTCGGTCAGCGATGGGGAGCAAGATCGCTCGATCTCGCGCCACGATCGTCATTCGCATATTTTCTTCGGACTCTCGAAATTGCTTCCGAGAATTGCGTTCTCCAAAATGTGGATAACTTGTCAATAGTTTATGGCCAAGCCCGGAGAACTGAAATCGAATCGAGTGCATGCCGGCGAAAAGCAGGGTCTTCGGAACCGGCGGTCTGAGCCATCCATCCCCGTCACCTTCTGTTATCGGCAAAAAGGTAAGGTGCAAAATATTAGCGCCTTAGTGGATGGTAGCCGAAGGAAGGGGTGCAGCGGTTCGATCCCTGAGAGGCCGGAAGAACCATTCTGGTCAGCGAAGTCGCGTGGCCGACACGGTACGCCGGAACGACATTTCGTTTGCCAGAGCCGATGTGGATAACTTGGGCATTTTTTTCTCCTAGTCGGTGCTTGGACGCAAACGGCTACATATAGAGCCGGTTTCTCCTACAAGCGGGCTATTCCGTCGCATGGATTTCGAGGAAGGCCTAGTCATGAGGGTGTACGCGATTCGCGAATCGCAAATTTTCTATTGACATTCTTGATTATTTGATTAAATTTGCCATCGTAGTTCTGAAGCAAGTTCACACAGATGGCTTTGACGGATTTATTGATGAACGCATTTTCCCAATCAAATAGCACGAGCGGAAAGGCTGGTTGCCCAATTGTTGAGGCAACAGAAGCCGTGCGGGGAAATTGCGATCATTCCTCAGTGCCGGAAAGGCTACTCCTGCCCCTACGTTCTCGTCTATCCCGCAGCCTTGTGCGGATAGAGAGACTACCTATCATCATTCTAAGCCTCTTGCCCTTGTTGCTAAGCTAACAAACTCTGGTGCAAGAGGTACTCCGAACTAACAATCCAATTCAAGACAACGAAATCGTTTCCAAATTAGGTCATCTTACCGTTAGTTAACTCTTGCGCCAGTGTAGGCTCATGCTGTTGATAGAATGCAGACTAACGCTTCAAACTGATGTTTTCGGTTTCAGGAGACAGGAATCATATTACTCAGGAAGGCTTTCACATGACTGGTGCAGAAATGATCGTCCACGCGCTCAAGTGCGAAGGAGTGCGCGCCTTATTTGGCTACCCCGGAGGCGCAGTCATTGACATTTTCGACAAGCTGTACGGCTCGGGTGTGCCGTTCTATCTGACGCGGCACGAGCAGGGCGCCGCGCACGCTGCCGATGGTTTTGCGCGGGCGTCGGGCGAAGTGGGCGTGTGCATTGCCACCTCCGGGCCTGGCGCCACCAATTTAGTGACCGGCCTGGCAACCGCCCACATGGATTCCATTCCGTTGGTGGCCATCACCGGCCAAGTGGCAACCCATTTGATCGGCAATGATGCCTTTCAAGAGGCGGATATCGTTGGTATCAGTCGCTCAATCACCAAGCATAACTACTTGGTCAAGGACGTGGATGAATTGCCCAAAATCCTGAAATCGGCATTCTACATCGCTCGCAGCGGTCGCCCCGGGCCTGTGTTGGTGGATATACCCAAAGATATTCAGCAGAGCAACACCGATGTTCCGTATCCGGAAAGTGTGGAAATTCGCAGCTACAAACCCACCCTAAAAGGGCATTCGCCGCAAATTCAGAAAGTGGCGGAGGCAATCGCCGACAGCACCCGACCGGTGATCTTTGCTGGCGGCGGCGTCATCGCCGGCGGCGCCAGCTCCGAGCTACGGGAGTTGGCGGCGAAAATCGATGCACCGGTCACCACGTCGCTGTTGGGTTTGGGCGCCTTCCCGGAGACCTCTCCGCATGCCCTGAAAATGCTCGGTATGCACGGCACCGAGTATGCGAATTATGCCATTCAGGAAGCTGATTTGCTATTGGCTATCGGTGTTCGTTTTGATGACCGGGTCACCGGTAAAGTGAGCAAGTTCGCCCCCAAGGCGCACATCGTTCACATTGACATCGATCCGACGACCATTCGCAAAAACGTCAAGGTCAACATTCCGGTCGTGGGCGACGTGAAGCAAGTGCTGTTGGAGCTGAATCAGATCGTGACGCCCCAAAAGCACCCCGAGTGGATGGGACGTATACTAGAGTGGAAGCAAAATCATCCTCTCAAATACGGCGAAAATGGCAAGATTCAGCCGCAATACGTCATCGAACAAGTCGCCGAGCTGACCAGGCATAACGCCATCATCACCACGGAGGTCGGGCAAAACCAAATGTGGACAGCGCAGTTCTTCAATTTCGAAGAACCGAGGACCTTCCTTTCTTCCGGCGGACTCGGAACGATGGGTTACGGTTTTCCTGCCGCCATCGGGGCACAAGTGGCGCGCCCGGACAAGGTCGTCATCGATATTGCCGGCGACGGTAGCATCCAGATGAACATTCAAGAGTTGGCCACGGCCGTGCTCTATAATCTCCCGGTGAAGATCATTATTCTGAATAACCATTCACTGGGTATGGTGCGGCAGTGGCAAGCCATTTTCTATGCTCGCAGGTTTTCCGGAGTTTGCTTAAAACAGGACGCAGCCTGTCCGCCGCAGTGCGATGGCTCCGGCAAAGATTGTCCGCCGGTCTATGTGCCAAACTTTTGCAAGTTGGCCGAGGCTTATGGAGCCACCGGTCTCCATGCCAGCAAGCCGGAAGAAGTCAGACCTTGTTTGGAAAAAGCGCTCGCCACGCCCGGACCGGTCATCGCCGAGTTTGAAATCGACAAGGAGGAGAACGTTTTTCCCATGGTGCCGGCCGGCGCATCGTTGAATGAAATGATAAGAGGAATGGCCTGATGCGACACATTATCAATCTGGAGGTCGAAAACAATTCCGGCGTCTTGGCGCGCATCGCGGGATTGTTCAGCGCCCGCGGCTTCAACATCGAGAGCATTACCGCCGGAAAAGCGGTGACCACCGACACGGCGCACATCACGCTGGTGGTGCGCGGCGACGATTGGGTCATCGAGCAGGTGAACAAGCAGTTGAACAAGCTGATCGACGTCATCCGCGTGACCGACGTGACCAAGAACGATTTCGTCAATCGCGAGCTGCTATTGGTCAAGGTGGCCTGTCCGCCGCCGAAACGCAGCGAGGTTTCCCAGATCGTCAACATCTTTCGCGCCAAGGTGGTCGACATCAGCAATCGTTCTATGACCATGGAGCTGACCGGCAGCGAGCCAAAAATCAATGCCTTTCTGGAAACGGTCAAAACTTTTGGCATCAAGGAAATCGCTCGCACCGGGCCCATCGCCATGCTGCGGGACTCCAATGGAAAACTGTAGTGCCTGAAACCTGCGGGAGGTGGCTAATAGCAGAACCGGGGCTTCCTCGGTTCCGGTTGGTCTTCAAAGGTGACCTCCCGCAGGCTTTGGTCACCGCCGGTAATCTTATTCACTCTTAAGGAGGAAAAATGAGACTCTACTACGACAAAGACGCCGACTTGAACCTTTTGAAAGGCAAAAAGATCGCCATCTTCGGCTACGGCAGCCAAGGACACGCCCATGCTCTCAACCTAAAGGAAAGCGGCATGGACGTGGTCATTGGACTGAAAGAGGGCAGTAAAAGCAAGGCAAAAGCCGAAGCTGCGGGTTTGAACGTATTTCCCAATGACAAAGCCGCCAAGGCTGCGGACATTATGATGATGTTGGTGCCGGACGTCATCCAGCCGGAGGTTTACGAAAAGGACATTTTGCCCAACCTCAAGGCTGGCGATGTGCTGGCCTTTGCGCACGGCTTCAATATTCACTATAACCAGATCGTCCCGCCGGCAAATATCGACGTCATTATGGTGGCGCCCAAGAGTCCGGGCCACTTGCTGCGCCGGCAATATTCGGAAGGCAAGGGCGTTCCCAACCTTATTGCCGTCTACCAAGACTATTCCGGCAAGGCAAAGGACATTGCCCTGGCCTATTCCAAGGGCATCGGCGGAACGCGGGCGGGCGTCATCGAGACGACCTTTAAGGAAGAAACCGAAACCGATCTTTTCGGTGAACAGGCCGTGTTGTGCGGGGGCGTCACGGAGCTGATTCGCGCCGGCTTTCAGACTTTGGTGGATGCAGGCTACCAGCCGGAGATCGCTTACTTTGAATGCCTGCACGAAATGAAGCTGATCGTCGATCTCATCTATGAAGGTGGACTCTCGGGCATGTACTATTCCGTCAGCGATACGGCCGAGTACGGCGGATTGACCAAAGGTCCGGTGGTCATTGGCGACGAAGCCAAAAAAGCCATGCAGAAACTGTTGCTGGACATCCAGACCGGCGCTTTTGCGACTGAATGGATTTTGGAAAACCAGGCCAAGGCGCCCAAGTTCCAAGCGCTGCGGCGTATGCTGCAAGGCTCGCAAATCGAAAAGGTGGGCTCCGAGCTGCGCGGCATGATGAGCTGGATCAAAAAGTAGAGCAGGTCGCAAGTTTCAAGCGGCAAGTTGCAAGTCTTAGGTCGCCTATTGCAGGCAGTGGGTTCCAGGCGACTTTTCCTAACCAGGTGCAGAGGAAAGCAATACTTTGCCCAACCGCAAGAGTAGGGTTAGGTATTGTGGTGGGAACTCTCGGCCTGCGACCTGTAATCTACAACCTGAGACCAAAAGCCTGCAACTTGCTACAAAACAACGAGGTCGTTATGGATGCGAATCGCGTTCTCATATTTGATACCACCCTGCGCGATGGTGAACAATCCCCGGGCGCCAGCCTGAGCGTTGCGGACAAACTGGCCATCGCTCACCAACTGGCGCGACTGCGCGTCGACGTGATCGAGGCGGGCTTTCCGGTGTCCTCGAATGTGCAGTTTGAGGCCACCCAGTTGATTGCCCACGAGGTGGAAGGCCCAAGCATTGCAGCTTTGGCTCGCTGCGTCGATCTGGACATTGATCGGGCGGGCGAGGCGCTCAAAGGCGCCCAAAAGCCGCGCATCCACACGTTTGTGGCCACCTCCAAGATTCACCTGGAGAAAAAGTTCAGGAAATCCGAGGAGGAGGTTCTGGAGATGGCCATCGCTGGCGTCAAGCGCGCGAGAAAGTGGTGTGATGACGTAGAATTCTCGCCGGAAGATTCCGCCCGCACCGGCAAAGAGTTCCTCTTTCGCGTAGTGGAAGCAGCGATCAAAGCGGGTGCCACGGTCATCAATATCCCGGACACCGTTGGCTATGCCAGCCCGGAGGAGTTCGGAAGTCTCATCTGCGAGCTGCGCAATACGGTGCCGAATATCGACAAAGCAATCTTGAGTGTCCATTGTCATAATGATCTTGGCTTGGCGGTGGCCAATACTCTGTCGGCCATCAAAAATGGAGCGCAGCAGGCCGAAGTCACTATCAATGGCGTTGGCGAGCGCGCCGGCAATGCGGCCTTGGAAGAAGTCGTCATGGCCCTCAAGACGCGGCATAACTTTTATGGCAAATTCACCAACGTGGACACGCGGGAAATCGCCCGCACCAGCCGCATGGTCAGCAATCTGATGGGTATGCCGGTTCAGCCAAATAAAGCCGTGGTGGGCGCCAACGCCTTTGCTCATGAGAGCGGCATCCATCAGGACGCGGTCATCAAGGATGCGAAGACTTACGAGATCATGAATCCCCATGACATCGGTCTGGACTCCAACAAGATCGTCTTGGGCCGGCATTCTGGCCGGCACGGCTTGAAGCAGCGGCTGCATGAAATGAGCTACGATCTGAGTCAAGAAGAGTTGAATCATGTTTATGAAAGATTCCTGGAAATTGCCGACAAGAAGAAAGAAGTCTTTGATGAAGATTTGATGGCGCTGGTCAGCGATGAAGCGTTGGCCATCAAAGAAGCCTATCAGCTCGATTACTTTCACATCCTGAGCGGCAATCGCGCCATCCCCACTGCGACGGTCGGCCTGAGACATGGCGAAGAAGTGCTACAAGAAGCCGCGGTCGGCGACGGGCCGGTCGACGCCGCGTACAAAGCCATTGACAAGATCGTAAACTTGTCGGTTGAGCTTACGGATTACTCTTTGCACGGAGTGACGGGTGGGAAAAATGCTTTGGGCGAAGTCGTTGTCCGCATTGCGCAGAACGGGAAAAAGTTTATGGGCCGTGGTGCCAGCACCGATGTCATCGAGGCCAGTATTCGGGCTTATATCAATGCCATTAATCGCATGCTGGTTATCAATGAAAAGGCAGAGTTGGAGAAGGCCCAAGTAGAGGATTCCATTGAAAACAAATTATAAAATCGCCGTTTTGCCTGGTGACGGCATCGGCCCCGAGGTCGTCCAGGAAGCAGTCAAAGTCTTGCAAACGGTGGCCAAATTTTCCGGCATGCAGGTTCAGCTTGAATACGCAGCGGTGGGCGGCCAAGCCATGGAACAGTTCGAAGAGCCGCTGCCCCAGTCGACCCTGGAATTGTGCAAATCTTGCGATGCCGTATTGTTGGGCGCCATCGGCCATCCCAAGTGGGATCACTTGCCATCGGAGAAGCGGCTAGAGCGCGGTCTGCTCGGACTTAGAGAAGGCCTGAGACTGTTTGCCAATTTGCGTCCGGCCAAGGTGCACGCGAGCCTGGCGGAAGCTTCCAGTTTAAAAAAGGAAGTGGTGGAGAACGTCGACGTTCTGATCGTGCGTGAGTTGACGGGAGGCGTCTATTTCGGCCGGCCGCGCGGTATTGATGACCGGGATGGCGGTCGCGGTTATAACACCATGGTCTACCATCGCCATGAAGTGGAGCGCATCGCCAGAGTGGCTTTCGAGGCGGCCAGAAAACGTAATAGGAGAGTGACTTCTGTTGATAAGGCCAATGTTCTGGAAGTCTCCCAGTTTTGGCGTAAAGTGGTGATGGAGGTCGCCCGGGAATTCCCGGACGTTCAGCTCGATCACATGTACGTGGACAATTGCGCCATGCAGTTGATTCGCTGGCCCAAGCAATTCGATGTCATCGTCACCAGCAATTTGTTCGGCGACATCCTGAGCGATGAAGCCTCCATGCTGACCGGGTCTCTGGGCATGCTGCCTTCCGCAAGCTTGGGTGCGCAATACGCCATGTATGAGCCGGTGCATGGTTCGGCGCCGGACATTGCCGGGCAAAGCAAGGCCAACCCCATCGCCACCATTGCTTCAGTGGCCATGATGCTCCGCTACTCCCTGAACCGGCCCGCAGAGGCGGATGCAGTGGATAAGGCCATCACCCGAGCTTTAGAATCAGGCTACCGAACCACGGACGTCGCCACCAGTGGGACAACGATCGTTTCTACCCAAGAGATGGGAGATAGAATTGCAGAGAACGTGGGAGCTCTTTTGGCTGAAAGCCGCTAAGCAGTAGAGCGAGGAGAAATAATTATGTCGAGCCACCTAATCATTTATGACACAACTCTGCGGGATGGAGCGCAGAGCGAAGGCATCTCGTTCTCCGTCGACGACAAGCTAAAGATCGCCCGCCGTCTCGATGAGTTCGGAGTGGATTACATCGAGGGCGGGTGGCCTGGCTCAAATCCCAAGGACATGGAATTCTTCCAGCGCGCCAGCCGGATGGAGTGGAGCAATGCCAAAATATGCGCATTTGGCAGCACGCGGCGGGTAAAAAGCAAGGTCAGCGAGGATGAAAATATCGAACTACTATTGGCCGCCGAGACGCCGGCGGTGACCATTTTCGGCAAATCCTGGGATTTGCACGTCCACGACGGCTTGCGCGCCTCGCTGGAGCAAAATCTGGAAATCATTCGCGACTCGGTGGCCTATCTCAAGGCGCATGGCAAGGAAGTGATCTACGATGCCGAGCATTATTTCGACGGTTTTGAAGCCAATCCGGAATACGCGATGCAAACCCTCGCGGCGGCGCAGGATGCGGGTGCTGACTATTTGGTCCTGTGCGACACCAACGGTGGAACTTTGACCAGCAGGCTCATCGAGATCATTTGCACGACTCTGGAGCAAAAATTCAAGGTGCCTCTGGGAATTCACGCGCACAACGACAGCGACTTAGCGGTGGCCAATTCCATTGCGGCCATCGAGAAAGGATTTGTGCAGGTGCAGGGAACCGTCAACGGCTACGGCGAACGCTGCGGAAATGCCAATTTGTGCTCCGTCATCGCAAACGTGGCCTTGAAGACAAAGGTCAAGTTGGGAAGCAAAGTCAAGCTGCGGGAGCTGACGACGCTTTCCCGTTATGTAAGTGAGATCGCCAATCTCGTGCATCGCGAAGAGTCACCCTATGTCGGCAACAGCGCTTTTGCTCATAAGGGCGGCATACACGTCAGCGCCATCCGCCGCAATCGCCGGACGTATGAGCACATCGATCCGGCGTTGGTGGGAAATCGGCAGCGGGTGCTGGTTTCCGATCAATCGGGACAAAGCAATATTCTCTCCAAGGCCGAGGAACAAGGCTTGGACCTCTCCAGCAACAAGGAAGAGGTGAAAAAGATTGTGGATCACTTGAAGGAGCTGGAGCATCTTGGCTATCAGTTCGAGGGCGCGGATGGCTCCTTTGAGGTGCTGGTGAAAAAATCCATTGGCGCCTACGTGCCCTTTTTCGATCTGTTGAGCGCTCGGGCCATCATCGACAAAAAAGAAAACGGCACCCTCAATTCCGAGGCGGTGCTGAAAATCCGCGTCGACGGCGTCATCGAGCACACTGCCGCCGAGGGTCACGGTCCTGTCGATGCTTTGGACAAAGCCCTGCGCAAGGCGTTGGAAAAGTTCTACCCCTCGCTCAAGAAACTGCGTTTAGTGGATTACAAAGTGCGGGTGCTCAACAGCGAGCAGGGGACGGCAGCCAAAGTGCGCGTCTTTATCGAATCGGGGGATGAGGACAGCGTTTGGGGTACAGTGGGAGTTTCGGAGAATATCATTGAAGCCAGTTGGCAAGCACTGGTGGACAGCATTAGCTACAAATTGATGAAAGATAGTAAGGGAGTCTGACATGAACAGCGAGACATTTTGCGGAAAAAGCTCCGCTATGCGGGCGAAGGTCTTCCTCGAAGGAATGACGTTGCAGTGCGTGAACCACGCTAATCGGCTTTGGGGATACACCGCCCTTCCACCTCGTAGGCGGCCCACGCCTAAACGCCCTTGATTTTCCCCTTCATTCGATCATAATAAATTTGTAAATTTCGCCGTCGAATTTGAGCAAAATGTAGGTGTCACTGCCTTGCCTCGGTGGTTGGTCTAACGACTCCTCCTTGGCACATTGATGGCGGGAGTCCGCCTTTTTACTGAGAAGGCATCGAGAGTCTCAGACGATGGGCAATTAGGCATTGTGTTTGAGACAGCCTATCCATCGCCTTTCTGATGGTTGATTCCTGGCGCCTCTATTTA
>DYKH01000486.1 GCA_020722685.1 Caldithrix sp.
TTAGACACATGCACGCACTTGAAGGGACAGCCTTCCTTGGTCGCCGTCTTCTGTTCCAGGATTTGCTCCCAGTTCCAGTACACGTGCCAGTCTCTGACACCCTTTGTGTCGCGTGCGGCCGGTCCGCCCAGACCGATTCCGGCATTAATGGCCTTGATGCACTGTTCCTTTGTTTCGAACAGAATCCCCAATGTGTATCCGCAGACTCCGTTCTCGTCGTTGCATTCGACAAACTTAGCGCAGGACGGCAGCTTTATTTCAGCCCTGAGCTGTTTCCATAGAGATCTTGTCTGTTCGTTGACCCAGTCGAGTTTCTTCATCTGCGCAATCCCCACAGCGGCGCAAAGCTCCGGCATCCTGTAGTTTTCGCCGCAGAAGAGTTCGCCGGGTTTTCTTTCCCTGGCAAAGCGATCCGGCCGCCAGCATGCGGCGGCATCATGATAGCTCTGCGCCTTGATGTAAATCCATTCGTCGTCGGTCAGCACAAGTCCGCCTTCCCCCGTGCCTATCACCTTGTATGCGTCGAGGCTGACGCATCCGACGTCTCCGAGGGTGCCAAGATATTTGCCCTTGTACTTTCCGCCGAAGGCCTGTGCCGTGTCTTCGACAATCTTCAGATTGTGTTTTGCGGCGATCCTGCATATCTCGTCCATTTTCGATGGCAGGCCCAGCATGTGTACTGGAAGAATCGCTTTTGTCTTCTTTGTGATGTTCTTCTCCACGGCTGCTGGATCCAGCGTGAGTGTCTCGTCTATGTCGGTTATCACCGGAATCCCTTTTGCGACAACCACGGCGGAAGCGCTGGCGAAGAAAGTGTATGCAGGGACGATCACCTCATCACCGGGTCCGACGCCTGCCGCGACCATCGCAGCAACCAGCGAACTTGTCCCGGAATTGACGGCCAGGGCATATTTCGAACCGGTTTTTGCCTTCACCATCTCCTCGAATTTGGCGACTTTGCTCCTAGGGTTGTAATACCTGAAGAAATTTCCGGCATCGGGAGGCGTAGTCTCGGCTTCAAGCAATGCACGTATCTTCTTCTGGGTTTCTTCGCTGACATTGAAGACGTCCACACATTCCATGAGTTCGTCCGTCGAATATTTACGGTAGTTTGCCTTCGTTACGACGTTTGACATGTCCGTATCTCCTATGTTTGTTTTTTTTGTCATGCTATTCAAAATCGCATTGAAATCAGGCATATCAAATGTAGGATATATGGATTAATTATCGAAGAGTATGGATAAAACGATTATAGACATTCTTGAATCCCTTTCAGTGGGACGTCTGGACTATTTTAAACCCGGATCGTCCCAGATGTCCCCCCGTGTACGACTGCCAGAAGGGGAAAACTGCATGTATACTCCACACTGCCATGATCTTACAATTGAAATGATCTACAAGATAGATGGCAGGCTGGACGTGCTGGCCGGAGACCGCTGGCTGGATTTTCCAGACCGGAAGCTCTGGATCTTTCTGCCCGGAACCATGCATTCCGAAAAATATTCGTCTCCGAAATCCTGCTACAGGATGCTCTGGATAACTGTGCTGCCCAAAAGTTTCACATTCCACTATACGGGATATGACCCCCGGCGCGGCTATCGTGTCGAAAAGAAGGGGCTGTCCGCGGCCAGGACACCATACGGCATATTGGCCACCGAAATGTCAATGGACGGGAAATTGTCGGACGACCCGTCCAAGAAGATCCATTTTCAGACCATCGTCATGCATGCCATGTGCTACATCCACGACAACTACGAGAATCTGCTCCAGTCTCAGCGCAACGACAGCCAGCATATTGCGATGCAGGTTCAGGATTACATCGACAATTTTTACTGGCATGAGAACTTGTCGCTGGGAAAGCTGGCCGACCTGGTCCGCTACTCGCCCAGCCACCTGAATTCGATGTTCAGAAGGCATTTTAAAATGCCGCTCCACAAATACATATTGGACCGGAGGATGGCCGAGGCCGAGAAGCTCCTGCGGGGAAATGATCTACTGGTCGGCGAGGTCGCCGCAAGAGTCGGCATTGCGGACCAGCTATACTTCAGCCGCATCTTCAAAAAGCACTTCGGCATCAGTCCATCTGAATATGCGGGGAGAAATGCCTGACATGCTTGATCTTCCGCCCTGATAAATCTGGATCTGAAAACAGCCGAGCCAATTGCAAAACTCCGGACGCGCAAGTCTCGTGATCCCGATCCAGATAGGGCATCGGGGCGCGTCCCCTCCAGAGGCGGGCAAGCTCGCCAGCACCTTTGGC
>DYKH01000125.1 GCA_020722685.1 Caldithrix sp.
CTATACAGATTTCTCGCTCCGCTCGAAATGACAACGGACCTGAACTGTTACAAAGTGTCTGCGTATTCGGAGTGTTGAAGCGGGCCGTTGTGTTCTCCGACACTACTTATTCTTGGATGACTGCTTTTAGCTCTTTCTTGATGCTTTCCATGCGTCCCATAGGAACACGAATAGGCTGCGTCCAATTTGCGGGCATTGCTTTTCGCTCGACCTTGAACGGCTCCTGCTTCTTGCGCTTGTTGGTCACAGTGTACCAGAAGAAGTACAGTCCGGCGACAAAGGATCGCCATCCTTCCCGCGGATGTAAGATCGCCTGTCGTAATTTATACAAAAGATATCTCAGTCGGAAGTGAAATTTACGAAAGGCGACTTCGCAGAACTGCTCGATTTCGGTGGGAGTCAGACCCGGCAGGTTGATCACGCAGCGATGCCCGCCATCTTCCGTCAGCCACTCACGAAAATTTTCCGTGGCCAGGTAGCCGTTCTCTTTGTAATAAGCGTAGGCGCCGGTTCCGGGATAGGGCATGACAGGATAGAACTGGGCGCTGTCCGGCTTTACTTGGAAAGCCAAGTCCAACGTCTTTTGCATGGTCTCGCGCGTCTCGCCGGGAAAGCCGACCATGAAACAACCGTGCACCAACAGTCCCAGTTCGTGCGCGCTTTTGACGAATCGAGCCTGAATTTCGGTGTTCTGGCCTTTTCGCATATTCCGCAAGATGGTGTTGTCGCCCGATTCAAATCCGACGGCGCAATTGCGCAATCCGGCTTCGCGCAGAGCCTTGAGAGTTTCGTCATCCACCGTGGTGCGCAGGTTGGCAAAGAAAGGCAGCTTGACGCCTTTGGCTTTGACCAGCTCGGCGAATTTGCGCGCATAATGCCGGTCGGCGCCGAAATTGTCATCTTCAAAGGTGATCTCCCGGACTTCCGGCATGTTCTCCTGCACCCACAGCATTTCCCCGACAATATTTTCCGGGCTGCGGTGACGATAGGCATGGCCGTGCACCACCTGCGGGTAGACGCAATAGAAACACATGGAATTGCAGCCGCGCCCCCCGATGAGCATGATCATCGGGTAGTAGGAGAGATTAAAATAGTAATTCTTGGGATTCAAAAAGCGTTTGTAAATGGGGGCGATCCAGGGCAATTCATCAAGGTTTTGGATGAGCGGCCGGTTGGCGGTGCGGATCGCTTCGCCCTCGCAGCGATAGGCCAAGCCGAGGATCTGAGCATAATTCTGCCGGTTCGAGTCCAACGCCTCGGCCAGCTCAAGGATGGTATAGTCGTATTCGCCGATGGCGGCAAAGTCAATTTCGGGATATCTATCTAACGTCTCTTTCCATAATGCGGTGATGTGAGTCCCCACCATGCAGACGGCTGCTTCCGGCAGTAGCTTTTTCAAATTGACGGCAATCTCGCAATCGGAATACCAACTGGCGGTGACGGATTCCATCACCATGAGGTCTGGCTGAAAAGCCTGCGCCCGCTCCTGCACCTCTGCTTCGGTCAATCGGCTCGCCGGCGCGTCAACCAAATCGATTTCATGGCCGTGCTTTTCCAGCAACGCTGCAGCGTGAGCCAGCCAATAGGGATAATACATGGTTCCGGATTTGATGATGCCGGGACTGCGCTGCGAACGGCTAAAGCGGCCCAAGAAAGGAGGGTTGATGAATTGCACGCGCATGGGGCTTCCTTACATAAAATGGACGTTGGAGAGAAATAGATCGCAGCAGCGGTAACAGATGGGAAAGAGCTTGCGCTTTTTCAGCTCGATGCGCCATTGGCGATAGCGCTCGCCGTTCCAAATATCCATGAATTTTTCTTGCAGGATATTGCCGGTGATGTAATCTGGGAAATCGGGGCAAGGCGTCACGTCGCCATTGGGCAGAACGTAGGATTTGATCCAGACCGAAAAGCACTTGTCTGAGCCGAAGGTGTTGGTGATGTTGGTGTAGTAGCTCTCCACTTGCTCCGGCTTGATATGCGGTGACATGCTAATCGGAATATCGGCGCCATCGTTTTGCAGTTTGAGCAATTCCTGGCGGATGCCGTCAAACTTGGTGCGCTTTTCCGGGTCCATGATCACGTCCATTTCATAGGGAATCCAGGAAACCGCATCGGTATCGAACAGCTTTTTCATCATCCTTTGATGCGCAGTCCCCGTCTGCTTGGTGGTGAACCAGGTCCAATTAAAATTAAGACTGTCGGCGCCCAAGCGTTTGGCGATTCCTACCAGCCCGTGAATGTAAGGAAAGTTTTCCGGACTGATGGTGCCGCGAATGCGAATGACAGGCTTGCGAACTCTTCTTTTCTTTTTCTCCTCGTGGATGGCCTGAATGCCTTTTTCGACCAAAGCGAAGGTGCCGGGCAAGCCGCGCACCTGATCGTGAACCTCCGGCGGGCCGTCGATAGAAACGATCAGATCGTCCAGTCCGCTGTCGACGATCTCGACGGCGTTTTTACGCAGATAGAGGCCGTTGGTGTTGATCTGGCAGGTCAGCTTCCGGCTTTTGATGTGACGAACCAGATCGAGAATTTCTTTGTACATGAACGGCTCGCCGCCCCAAAGATAGATATTGGGACGGAAAGATGCAACTTCGTCGATCGTTCTTTTGTAATCTTCAACGGTGACTTTGTGGCGGAAGAATTCGATGGGCGCGAATTTGGCCTCACCCGGCTGATGGCCCTCGCGCGGTTGGCCGCACATGACGCAACGAAGATTGCAGGCGTTGGTAAGCTTGATGCAAATACAGGCGGGCGGCGAAGCAAAGCCCTTGCGCAGATAGTAGTCCCACCTGGCGGTTATGCCGTTGCGGATGGATATCTCTGCCTTGTAGGCGGCTAACCGGGGATTTTTGACGCTCAGCTTGACGAGCTTTACAGCTTTCATATAATGCCTCACAGCCTGGTGCTTGATTCGTTGCCCCTTGCTTCGGCTCTGCCCCAACCGGGTGTCCTAATAGTACCAAATCGTGGCACGAGTGCGGAAGGTTACTCGAGCTGCAAGACAAGTAGAGAGTCTCACTGATGGCGGGAATGGGACAGGAGTAGAACTGCTTCCAAGCCGGGTGATGTATTGCCTAAACTGGTTTTGCGTTCTCAAGAGAGGCAGAGCTTGATTCACTAATCCTGCGCTTTCGTAGCGGCCCGTCATTCACGGCGTGACCTTGGAGCGGGCCGCACTCCGAGCCTCATAAACCACCACTTTGTCATGCTCGCTGCCAAAGTAGATCACTTTGGCCAGGGGAGCGAGCCTCCCGGTTATGAACATATAAACCCACGGTGGGATAATTTTCGACTCGCAGCCGCGAATCAGGACGCGCTTGTTGCGAAAACGATCCCAATCGTAGTTGTTCGCTTTCTGATGAAACTGCTCCTCGTAAAGAGCGCCATGGGTCAGAAATTCCATGGGATCTATGATCTCATAACCCATGAATGACTAACACCGGAATGAAGAGCCACAGCCACAGGATCGTTTGGCGTTGGGATTCAGGAAAGTGAAGCCGCCGCCCATCAAACCGCCCTTGTAGTCGAGTGTGGAACCGGAGATATAGAGAAGAGATTCTTCGTCTACTACTACTTTGAACGGACCAAAATCATATTCGCGATCATATTCTGATCTTTCCGAATCAAAGCCCATGGCATAGGACATGCCGGAGCAACCGCCTTGCGTTACCCCGACGCGCAGGAATATGTTTTCTGCCGACTCTTGATCCATAAGCCGCTTGATTTCGCTAACCGCACTGGGAGTCAAATTAATTTCCTTACCGGTTTCCATCGTGCTCATTTCGGAAGACATATACTACCTCCATCGACATCAAAAGAAAAATATGAATATTGACACTAAGACAAAGATGATTAAGCTTCTTGACAATTTCGTCCCGATCCCAAAAGGCTATGATGAGTGGTTTCTGCGGGCCAATTCTATGGCACTGGAAACGGAAGACCTCATTACCTTGGCGTTGTGCTGCCTGACGACTCGGTTGTCAAAACAGCATTTCAAATGTTATTATTCCACACCAGTATCGGACCTTATTCGCCGTTCGTCTCATAGCGGTACCGCCGTCAATTGCCACAGTCTCATCTTCAAAGATTCGGAATCACTCACTCCTTCTTCCGATCCTGGCGGCTCGTGAGGATGACAATCCAGCGAAGGCGATTATTTTCGGGGAAAGAAATTGCTATTGCGCTTGGCCACAGTTCTGACTAAATTGTCGGCAAGGACAAGGAGTCGCAAATATGAAACTGAGTGAATCCGTCAAGCCCATCAGCTTCTTGAAGACGCATGCCTCGGAGATTTTCCAGGACATAGAGAGCACAAAAAAACGATGGTCAGCACGCAAAATGGGGAGGCGACTGCTGTTCTTCCAGACATCAAATCGTATGAGGAAATGTAGGAAAGCCTGGCTCTGCTATACTTGTTAAGGGTGAGAATTACACCCTTGTTGTCAATCCTGCGCATGCAGGAATCTCCTTGTGAACAGGTGGTTAGGAGATGCCTGTATTCACGGGCATGACATGAAAAAATAACCTATAACGAGTATAATAAACCTTGCATTGAGTAGCAAAAGGAAGGACGAAGGCAAGTTCAAAGCCATTGACGAATCGTTTAGCGACATAAGAAAAGCCGAGGGAGTTTGAATGCCAACAACAATCTTAGTTCTTGGCTCCATCGGTAAAAGCGGCTCGCTTTTGGTCAAGATGTTAGCGGAAAAAGGCGAATCCGTGCGCGCTGCGACCCGGAGGGCCTCCGCGGCGAGCCAGCATTTGGCCTCTAACGTAGAGGTCGTGGAATTCGATTTACGGCGCTCGGAAACTTTCGCTCCCGCTCTTGCAGGCGCTGACCGGGTGTTTCTGATCGCCCGTCCGGGCGATCCGCGACCACATGATACGGCCATTCCCTTCATAGACGAGGCGAAGAAAGACGGTGTGCGACTCATCGTGAATCTGACCGCCATAGGCGTTGAGAGAGTCGATGATTTTCCGCTACGCCTGGTGGAAAAATATCTGGAAGCGTCGGGGATTGCATGGACTCATCTGCGACCCAACTGGTTTATGCAGAATTTCAGCACCGGCTCCATGTTGGCAGACATCCGCGCTACCGGCGCTTTGCACCTGGCAGCCGGCGATGCAAAGGTGTCTTTCATCGACGTGCGCGACATCGCCGCCGTGGCCGCTGCGGCGCTCACGCAGGCCGGGCATGAGAACAAGGCTTATACCCTGACAGGCGGTGAATCGTTGGATCATCACCAGGCGATGAGCATCGTCTCGCAAGCCGCCGGGAAAACGATACGCTACGTTTCTCTCGGTGAAGACGAAGCTTCCCAAATGTTGGCTGCCATCGGATGGCCTGCCGTCAGCATTGAGCGCATGATGATGATGTTTAGAATAGTCCGAGCCGGCTATTGCGCCCCAGTTTCCCCCGATGTTGAGAATGTACTTAGCCGCGAGCCAATTACTTTTGAACAGTACACGGAAGAAAACGCTGACGTTTGGAGGTGAGGGTGCGGAGGTGTATCAGAACCGGCCCTTGATTGAATGTGTGGTGTTACTCTAATCGCCTTTTTCCCAAAGACTGGAGAGTGTGCGATTGTTATATTTGCCGCAGAAAGAGGTCGGACATTGTTGCACAATCGTTGCTTTCGGGCAAATTTTCAGCTTGCTTTCTATTCAGGAAATTGTTACTATTCGCCTTGAATTTTGGAAACAGGTTTCTTGTTGCCGCGAATCCAGGGGTTCACAATCGATAGGCACAATCGGATGGCTTGCAGCCGCGCACCTGAGTGTCATAAAGAATTCCGGACCAAAGGCAAAACCAGGGTTGGAAGAGGTTTCCCAAATTGAGGAGGAATGCTTTGGCATTTGAATTTAGCATAATTTTTATCTTTCTTGCATTGGGCGCCGGCTTTGTGTTGGTGGCGCTACTTTTCGGCGCCCTCATCAGACCTCGGCGACTGCGCCGGGAGCGAGAAGCTACCTATGAATGTGGCGAAGAACCCATAGGCAAAGGCTGGTACAATTTCAATCCGCGTTTTTATATGCTCGCCTTAGTCTTTCTCATTTTTGATGTGGAAGTGGTGATAACTTACCCGGTTGTTACCGTTTTGCGTAGCTGGGCCGCACGCGGACTTGGCTTAACAGCCTATCTAGAAATCCTGCTTTTCGTGACCATTCTGGTCGTCGGCTTGGTTTTCCTATGGGTTCGCGGCGACCTGGAATGGATTAAAAAGATCAACTTGGTTGAAAGCAAAGAGGAAATATAAATGGTGGAGTACGACTGGGGCGAAGGCTTGGCCATTCCCACCAAAGTGGATTGGCTGCTTAATTGGCCACGGAAAAATTCATTGTGGTATCTCCTGTTCGCCACCGCCTGTTGCGGCATCGAGCTGATGCAAACGGGTGGCCCACGTACCGATTTGGATCGTTTCGGCATGGTTTTCCGAGCCTCTCCCCGACAGGCGGATTTGCTTTTGGTGGCCGGCTCGATCACCTACAAGATGGCCGAACCCGTTCGGCGATTGTACGATCAAATGCCTGAACCCAAATATGTGCTCTCGATGGGCTCTTGTGCCAATTGCGGCGGACTGTTTCAGCGGAGCTATTCCGTTGTCAAAGGCATTGATAAGGTGCTGCCAGTGGATATCTACCTGCCCGGCTGCCCGCCGCGCCCGGAGGCGCTGAATGAGGCCCTGATCACCATTCAGAAGCGCATGGAGAAGGACCATTGGGCGCAGCGGATGAAGACCGATTCGGAGGTCTTGGCTCGATGACTCCTGAAGAGGTTTTTGCTACCCTACAAGAGCGATTCCCCGAGGTCGGCTTGGAGCTGCAGAAAGGGCAAGTTGGTGATCCTTGGATCCTCGTTCCTCCAAAGGACGTTTTGCGCGTCCTCACGTGGCTGAGAGATGATTTGGGCATGGATTATCTGGCATGCCTTTCCGGCGTGGACTATGAAAGCTCGTTCGGGGTTGTCTATCAGCTTCGCTCCTTGGCAAAGAAGACGGAAATCGCCGTCAAGTCGCTGCTGCCGAAAGAGAATCCGGTCATCGCGACGGTGAGTGGACTATATGCCGCTGCGGAGTGGTTCGAGCGCGAAGCCTTCGATCTGCTCGGCATTCAATTCGAGAATCACCGGGATCTGCGGCGTATCATGATGCCAGATGACTGGATCGGACATCCGCTGCGCAAGGACTACCAATTCCCGGAAGAATATCACGGCATACCCTTTGATCGTCCGGATTCGCACCTGGTCTTGGATGCATTGTACCCAAAACCTCAGGAGCCGGAACCTCGGCAGGAAGTGTCTTCTTAATGGAGAACAGGCGACAATAAGAAGGCAGCTAAATAGTAAACCCGATGCCGGTATTCAAGTACAAAACCTTTGAGGGCGCAGAAAAAGCGCTATGGAATCCTGCTCCGGATGAGCGGTATTTCAAGAGAATCGCTGATCTTTGGGAATTTGCCAATCGTATCAATCCCATCAGCTACCCAAGAGGAATTGAAGTTCGAAACCATCCAAGAGGCGAACCGGCATAGAGAAGAAATAGAAATGGCCCATGCTAAGAGGGTTCAAGCGGCAAGGATGAATCCGAAATAACAGGGTACTTTTAAGAGAGCTTAGAATAAACACCGAAGCCACGAGGGATAGAGATTCTTTTCATTTTCTTCTCTCCGTGGTACAAATTGTTCTGACTCTGTGGCTTGATGCAAGGCCTGATATGAGCAGAGAGAATAAAGGACACACCTTATGACCAAATTGGCGGTCGAAACTTTTTCCGGCGAATCTACCATCGTTAACATGGGTCCCCAGCATCCGTCTACCCATGGAGTCATCAATTTGCGCTTGCAGCTCAAGGGTGAGATCGTTGAGAAGGTTGATCCGAATGTTGGTTTCTTGCACCGCTCACTGGAAAAGCTCTCGGAGATGACGCCATTCACCGGCTATATTCCCTACACCGATCGCGTGGATTATCTTTCCGCTATGTTTGGCAATCAAGTTTGGTGCATGGCTGTTGAAAAGCTTTTGGGTCTTGAAGTGCCGCGCCGCGCTGAATACATGCGCGTCATCGCCTGTGAACTGAATCGCATCATCAACCATTTGATCGCCTGCGGGACGATGGCGATGGATTTGGGTGCCTTTACACCTTTTTTGCATGGAATCCGCGAGCGCGAGAAGGTCAATGACATCATGGAAAAGGTCTGCGGTGCACGGCTGAACTACAACTATATGCGTTTTGCCGGCGTCTCCCGTGATTACGTTCCCGGACTGGACAAAGAAATCCTGGCTTTTTTGGATCGATTCGACAAATTTTTGCCGGAGTTCAATCGTCTCATTACCGGCAATGAAATCTTTGTGCAACGGCTGATTCATGTTGGCGTCATTCCGCGTGAGCTGGCTATTGCGCACAGCCTCGGTGGCCCGAATTTGCGCGCCTCGGGTGTGGATTTCGACCTTCGTCGCGATTTTCCTTATAGCGCTTATCCAGAGTTTCAGTTCAAGGTCATCACCGGAGAAGGCTATCGGGGCGAAGTGGGTGATTCGTTCGCCCGCTACATGGTGCGCATCGACGAAATGCGTGAATCGTCTAAAATAGTTCGCCAGGCGGTTGAAGGCTTGCCGGAAGGTGAATACCAGGCCAAGGTGCCGCGCAATCCGATCATTCCTCCGGGAGAAGTGTACAGCAAGGTCGAGAGCAACCGCGGTGAGCTGGGATTCCATGTCATTAGCAACGGCACCGATCGAGCCTTTCGAACCAAAATCCGCACCGGATCGTTCACCTCGATGTCCATTTTGCCCAAAGTGGTGCCGGGTTTGATGGTTGCGGATGTGACCGCCTTTTTTGGCAGTCTGGATGTAGTAGCGCCGGAGGTGGATAGATAGGGTGTGAGAGGATCTGAGAATCAGAAAAAGTAACAATCAGGTCAAGTTGCGAAAGGCTTTTTGTGGAGATTCGTAGATGCACGGTCAGAAAGTGATCAGCTTTCAAGATGCGATAGAAATCGTCGAATCGTTGCCGGAAGAACAACAGGAGAATTTAATTGAGATTCTCAAGCGCCGACTTATCGAACGTCGACGCAATCGGTTACTAAGAAACGTCAAGGAAGCGAAAGCAGAGTACAAACGTGGAGAAGTAAAATCAGGTACGGTTGGCGACTTGATTAGAGAGTTATCCGAATGAGAAAGCTCATTTGGGGTAAGGCTTTTGTTCGCGCTTTTCAACGTCTAAGCAAAAAGCATCCTTCCCTAATCAAGGACATTGAAGATACGCTAACGCTCATGATTGACAATCCGTTTGCTGCTCAATTGGAGACTCATAAACTTAAAGGCAATCTTTCAGGCTATTGGGCGTGTAGCGTGAGCCATGACCTCCGAATTGTATTCGAATTTGTCAAAAGCAAATCCGAAGAAGACGCAATATTCCTGATCGAAATCGGCACGCATGATGAGGTCTACTAGCCTCGGCGTGTGCCAACCAGAATGATAGCACGAAGAATACAATTGGATGAAGACATCAAACCGTTGTCCGAATTTCAAGCGAATGTTACTACATTTCTCGACAAGGTACACAAGACAAAGCGACCCCTCATTATTACAAAAGATGGTAAAAGCGCGGCTGTGATCTTGGATGTTTTTGAATACCGGGCTTTGCTTGAACTCTTGACGGATATTCAAACCGGAGAAGCCCAGATAAACGAAGGGTTAGGAATTGAGCATGAAGAGGCCAAAAAAACGGGCGATGGAATCACTGACCCGATGACTATTTTATGCTCGCCAGTTGCGATAGAAAGGATCGCCGAAATTCCATCTTACATACGCCGCGATACCCCCTCGGCCGCGGGAAGGTGGGTGAAGGCAGTTTTTGACAAGGTGGAGGCGTTAAGGGATTTCGCATGAATTGGAAGAATAGTCCCAAAGGTGAAAAGGCCGGACATCCGAGGAATCATTTTTAAGAATTATCGAATTGTATACAGGGTGGTGAAAAATCATATAGCTGTTTTCACCGTGCGCCATGGGAAACAGTTATTACCAATAGAAGAAATAGATCAAGACTAATTTTATACGCCCAATCCTATGAAAGAACTTTTCGATTCCCTTTCCGCCAGTTGGAATTTAAATCCTCTGCTTATGACGGTCGTGACGGTCCTGTGGATTTTGGTGGTGGCCGTGGCGGTGCTGGCTTTCATGGC
This sequence comes from Caldithrix sp., assembly GCA_020722685.1. Next base: position 10,186 of record DYKH01000125.1, read on the forward strand.
CACTTTTGCCGGTATTACTTCCTGGGCGGAGCGTCGTATCGCCGGGCGGATGATGTCGCGCATTGGCCCCAATCGCGTCGGTCCTGGCGGATTCCTGCAATGGTTGGCCGACGGCCTCAAATGCTTCTTGAAAGAGGACGTCATTCCACAAGCAGTGGACAAGCCGCTCTTTCGCTTGGCGCCTTACCTGGTTTTCGCCGGAGCTTTTGCCGCTTTCGCTGCCTTGCCCTTTGGTTATGGCATAGCGGCATCGAATATCGATATCGGCATCTTTTACATCAGCGCCATTACCACCATCGTGGTACTTGGCATTTTGATGGCCGGGTGGTCCAGCAATAACAAGTGGTCGCTCTTGGGCGGCGTGCGGAGTGCAGCGCAAATTGTTTCCTACGAGATTCCGTCCGGTCTTGCGATTCTCACCATCGTCGTCCTCGCCGGAACCCTCAATATGCAGGAGATCATCAAGCAGCAGGGCGGCTGGCCGTGGCAATGGTTCGTCTTTGCCAATCCGTTTACCTTTGTGGCCTATTTCGTCTTCTTCTCATCTATCTTGGCGGAAGGTAACCGCACGCCTTTTGATTTGCCGGAAGCGGAAAGCGAATTGGTGGCCGGCTATCTCACCGAGTATTCCGGCATGCGCTTTGTCTTTTTCCTTTTCGCCGAATGGGCCAATCTCTGGGTCATGTCGGCGATTATTGTCACGTTGTTTTTGGGCGGCTGGCAGATACCCGGCATCGCTGATTTGGGAGTAGTGATCGCCCAAGCATCGGTTGCCGGCAAGGCTCTATGGATTTTAGCCAGCGTTGCCGTGTTTTTCGCCAAGACGCTCACCTTGGTCTTTGTGGTCATTTGGGTGCGCTGGACGCTGCCCCGCCTGCGCGTCGATCAGTTGATGATGATGTGCTGGAAATATTTCGTTCCCATCGGTTTTGTCACTTTGATGGGCTCCGCGCTTTTTGCCACTCTGCCGCAGACGGGTGCCTGGAGTTGGTTTCATCTTGGTGTCAAGATGGTTTTGACAGCAACGGGATTTGTGGTCGTCTCGGCACTGCTTTGGCGCGCAGCCTTTAACATTCGTTCGTTAGAGGATAAGGTTTATCTAAAAGTTTGGGAGTAATACTGTGGTTGTAGCATTAAAGAATTATTTTCTTAACATACATAAGGCGGCGGTTAGTATTTTCGAAGGTTTGGCGGTGACCCTATCCTACATGGTTCGCAAGCCGATTACTATTCAATATCCGGATCGCATCCCCACGCCGGTTCCGGAAATGCTGCCCTCGGGGTACCGTGGAATCTTGGAAACGGACACGAGCATCTGCACCATTTGTCTGGCTTGCATGAAGCGATGCCCCATTGGAGTGATCAAGATCGAAAACGAACGGGATCCGGAAACGAAAAAGAACTTTCTGACTCGCTTCGACATCGACATCGCCAGATGCATGTTCTGCGGACTTTGTACCGAGGTGTGTCCCACCGGCGCCATTCGCCATAGCACCGAATTCGAGGCCAGTTCCGGGAGCGTCATTAATCTGGTGCTGCACTACGTTCCGCCGGGAGAGAAGGTGCCTGCGTACAAGCAGGTAAAAGGAGAAGATCCGCAGGGCTTGCCGCAGAATGAGCCTTTCCGTCGCGCCCGCAAGGCCTGGGATGCCGCAGCCGCTGTCAGCCCGGAAACCGCGCGCGGCAAAGTCAGGTGGAAGTCCTGAGCCGCGATGGAGGCGGGCTTGGTCGATGGGTTATCTTGCTCGCCGTTAATGAATAATAATCTTTTTGGAGAGGATGATCAGTTGAAACCGCGGGAGGAGATTGCATGACTCTTTCGTTGAGTCGTTCGTTGGATTTTGTCTCTACCATAACATTCCCCGATTTTGTCTTCTTTTTCTTGGCCGCCCTCGTTTTGGGTTGCGCCATCATTGTCGTTTATTCCAAGAACATCGTTCATTCCGGTTTTTCGTTGCTGGGCACCTTTGCCGGTGTGGCCGGACTGTACGGCCTGCTTTCCGCGAACTTTGTCGCTGCGGTGCAAGTCCTGGTTTACGTCGGCGGCGTGCTGATCGTGATCCTATTCGCCATCATGCTGACCAGAGGAATTCAAGAGGCGAAGGCTTCCAATCCCTCCACGGGACGGGTGCCTGCCAGCTTGGCCGGATTGGTCGTGGCGGCCATGCTCATCGCCATCGCCGTAAGCTTTCCTTGGAAGACCAAAGCAATTGCTGAAACAGCCTCCACCGTGCCGCAAATCGGACACGCCTTGTTGGATACCTACCTCATTCCCTTTGAGATTCTCTCGGTTCTGTTGTTGGCCGCTTTGGTGGGGGCAGTGATGCTGGTGCGCAAGGAAATCAAATCCGATCGTGAACAGGAGACCGAAGCATGAATTTGACCATCGGACTGCCGCATTTTTTGGTCGTTGCCGCCTTGCTTTTCGCTTTGGGATTGGTCTGCGTCCTTTCGCGGCGCAATGCCATCGGCTTGTTGATGGGCGTGGAATTGATTCTCAATTCCGCCAACATCAACCTGATCGCTTTTTCCCGTTTCATAGAAAATGGCATCTCCGGCCAGGTGTTTGCCCTGTTCGTCATTGTGTTAGCTGCGGCTGAAGCGGCCATCGCCATGGCCATCGTCTTGGCCATCTATCGCTCATTCAAAAACATCGACGTCGCCCTGACGGTTAATCTAAAGGAGTAGGAATTGGAGCACATTGTTCATGCCCGCTGGCTTTGGCTGGTTCCGGTGCTTCCCCTCATCGGCGCTTTTATTAACGGTGCTTTCGGACTCAAAATTTTCCGCCGCTACGGGGAGACGCCCATTCATTCCTTAGCCATCATGATGCCGGCGGCCTCCTTTCTTGTGACGGCTTACTATTTCTGGCAAATGCTGCAACTGCCGGCCGAGGGTCGCACCATGCTATGCCAATTATATGATTGGATTAGGATCGGTGACTTTAACCTGCCCATGGCTTTCTGGTTGGATACTCTCTCTGCAGCCATGACTTTGATGGTCACCTTGGTCGGCACGCTCATCCATATCTACAGCGTCGGCTACATGCACAAGGATCCGGGCTATTGGCGCTTTTTTGCCTATATGAATCTGTTCATGTTTTCCATGCTTACTTTGGTGCTGGGCGATAATTTCATCCTCATGTTTGTCGGCTGGGAAGGCGTTGGCCTTTGCTCTTATTTGCTGATTGCATTCTGGTATCAAGACCTCAAGAACGCCCGCGCCGGCCTGAAGGCCTTTGTCACCAACCGGGTGGGCGATGCGGGCTTTATTGTTGGCGTCTTCGCCTTGCTCTGGACTTTGGGCGGCGGTTGGAGCGCCAACGGCTATTCGCTTGTACACCCGGAAAGGCTGAGTCTGGTCTTCCGCCAGGTGCAGGAGTTTGCTCCATTCCTGGCCGGGGAAACGATTTTCGGCATCGCTGTGCCCACGTTTGTCTGCTTGTTCTTCTTTTGGGGCGCTACGGCCAAAAGCGCGCAGATTCCGCTGTACGTTTGGCTGCCGGATGCCATGGCCGGGCCGACGCCGGTTTCCGCCCTCATCCATGCCGCCACGATGGTCACCGCCGGCGTGTACATGGTCGCTCGTTTGAACTTTCTTTTTGCGTTGTCGCCGACGGCCATGACTGTGGTGGCAGGCGTCGGCGCACTCACGGCTATTTTCGCCGCGACCATCGGCTTGTTCCAATACGATATTAAGAAAGTGCTGGCCTATTCGACGGTCAGTCAGCTTGGCTTCATGTTCCTCGGCGTCGGCGTCGGCGCTTATGGCGTCGGCATTTTCCACCTGCTGACGCATGCCTTTTTCAAGGCCTGCCTCTTTCTTGGTTCCGGCAGCGTCATCCATGCGATGCATCACGTCTATCACAAGATGAATGACCATCACAACGATCCGCAGGACATGCGCAATATGGGCGGTCTGGCCAAATACATGCCGACCACCCGCTGGACCTATCTGGCTGCCTGTTTTGCCATCGCCGGTTTCCCCTTGATGTCCGGCTTTTTTTCCAAAGACGAGATTTTGTGGAAGGCTTTTTCCAATGCCAACACTCTGGTTCCCGGACAATTGCTGTGGGCCATTGGAGCAACTGCTGCAATCCTGACCGCCTTTTACATGTTTCGCTCTTACTTTATGACTTTCACCGGCTCTTTCCGTGGCGGCAAGGAAGGGGAGATGCATCTGCACGAATCGCCCAAGTCCATCACCTCGGTGCTCAAGATATTAGGCGTGCTGTCCGTCATTGGCGGTTTCATCGGATTGCCGCATTTGTGGCATTTGCCCAATTGGCTGGAAGGCTGGCTGGAACCGGTTTTCGATGTTTCGCATAAGAACGTTCACTGGCATGAGTTTTCTGTTTCCACCGAATGGGCGCTCATGCTGACCTCGGTCGTCATAGCTTTTGCAGGGTTCGCGCTGGCATACTCGTTATACAAAGATGCGAAATCGAAAGTGCCGGCCAAGTTCATTGAGAAATTCCCAACGATCCATCGGGTCGTCTTTAACAAGTACTATGTGGACGAGTTGTATCAAAAGACCGCCATCAACGGAACGGTTGTCTTCTCCGCCGTCTGCGGCTGGTTCGACAAATACATCATCGACGGGCTGGTGAACCTCGCCGGCTATTTTGCTCGCATCATTTCCTGGCTGCACGGTCTCAGCGACACCTACGTCGTGGATGGAGCCGTGAACGGTCTTGCGGCAGTTAGCTCCCGTTTTGGCGGCGCCTTACGCCGAGTGCAGACCGGACGAATTCAGACCTATCTTTATGTTTTATTATGCGGCGGCTTGACGTTGATTTTGGTGCGGTACGTAATTTTGTAGCCACAGATCGTTGAGTGATTGCGCAACAAGGTGAGCGAATGGGCCTCTGAAAACGCAAGAGGCATGATCCTGATTCAAGTTGATGAGCAATTTTATTCGGAAATCCGAGAGCTTCCTCCTAGGGAAAAATTAAAAATCGTTGTACATATTTAGCCAACTGAATAATTGTGTCATTTCGAACGGAGTGAGAAATCTGGGAGCAACGAATTCGTACAACCACGCAGATTCGGAAGTGACAGATTCCTCCCTGCGGTCGGAATGACAGGCTTTGGTTCAGACGGCTAAATTCTTACAAA
>DYKH01000487.1 GCA_020722685.1 Caldithrix sp.
TCATGTTACACCTCCATCGAATTTGACGATGCTGAATGACATAAGCGGGCTAACGATAAGCATCAGCCGCACGCGGAGCGAGCGGAGCGTGTCGGCTGGATGCAGTGTTGGGCGGCTTCCTTTACCAAAACACCAGCTATTTCGACCTGGGCTTCAGCTTTTGGACTTCGCCCTCAAAATAGAATGCGCTCCGATGTTGGAGAATGTACCGCCGCATGGCTTCATCAATATCAACTTTCTCTTCCAACTTATAGAACCGAGTGTCCAAGTCGTCAAAGTTAGGTTGATAGGTGTCAAGTTGTTCCTGTCTTGTGGCTCTATCTAGACTTGGATTGCCTCCCATTCGAACCGCCGACTCCTGGATAATCTCCACGGCTTCGTCAATTCCGAGTTCCCTGAAACCAGCAAGAGCATCTTTCCATACAATACCAGTGGAGTTGAAATAGAATTGAGCGTGTCCCCCGTTGTTTACTTCAGCGATATACCATATCACAGCGAATATATATCGTTGCTCTTCTGAAAAGGTGGCAAGGCTCTCGTTATACTTTTGCTCCCCCTCGTAGATGTTAGCAGTCCACCATACAGGGTCGATAATTGTATATGGGTCACCTTGATTGATAACTTCGTCATCAATTCTCACATATTCGGTTACTCTTTCCATTGGCTCCTCACTCACGCTGGCGGGAACAGGATTTATTGAACAGGCAACAAACACAACGAGGAATAAAGCCAGGATAGCGGGTATTCTCATTTGCACGGGACCTTCCTTGCATCTAGGCATAGCCGCCCAACGGTCGGGTTCAGCCGATCGCTGAAGCGCAGCGCAGCGGCGTGAGGTGGGAGCGCGGGTTGGGCGGCATTTCACTTCTGGGCATTTGTGCTGTCAATCTTTGCCATGGCTTCGGATTGACTCCTAACGTGATTGCTCGCCGATCAGTGGGAACTGACCGCTTTGACTGCTAGCCTTGATCACCAGAGCGTCATCCTGTCCTTTACTGTAACTGTTCGTGTTTCCGGATAGGTATGCGAAATCCCCATCAATGGCTAACCCGTGTACGGCATCCTTCCTTGCACCGCCCCAGGTTGTGTTCCATGTCAGCACACCTTCATAGTTATACTGAAGCAGGACAACATCGTCTTCTCCATTACCATAGCTCGCAGTCGCACCGGCAATCAGAATGTGTCCATAGCCATCCAGTTCCACCGCGCGTGCCGATTCGCCCTTCGCCCCGCCCCATATCTGCTGCCAAATCAGTCTCAGATCCTTGTCATATTTGAGCAGGAAGATCTGCCCCCCGTTACCAAAACTGAGAGTCAAGCCAACGACATATAAATATGTGCCATCGCTGGCCATACCCAGGCCGTCGTCGAAGGCCGTGCCTCCCCAGGTCGTATGTGCCAGATAGTCGCCGCTCTTCTTGGAGAACTTGACGACTACCGAATCACCGCCAAGCAACATATTTGTGCCGTTTACCCGTCCCGAGACATAAATGGCATCGTCATCTACAACCATTTGCCCATCGGCGGAATCAAACCCGTCAGTGCCCCAGGTCTTAGCCCACATCATGTTGCCAGCCAAATCAAGCCTGAGCACTGCGATGTCCCCCCCAGTTTTCTCTCCGGTTGTCCAGCCTGAGACATATATGTAGTCGCCATCTACAACCAAGCCATCCACTTCTTCGTAACCGAATCCCTGGCCCCAGGTAAAGTCCCACAATACTTGGCCGGAGTTCATGTCCAATGACAGAACGGCCATGTCTGCCTCAGTCAAGGCCATTGCGGTGTGAGCGAGCCCACCAACGTAAACATAAGGTTCACTCACGGTTACGACAAAGGCTTTTTCCTGCCAGTCGCCGCCCCATTGCGTGTGCCAGAGTTCTCTTCCGTCGGGAGAGAACTTGTAGATGACCATATCGAAAAACAATCGGCTGGGGGGCTGCTGCATATAGGCTGCAACATACACATTTCCCTGCGAATCCGTATCTACTCCCCAAGCCTGGTCGCTTTTGGCATCGCCGCGAGTCAGGTACCACAGAGCGGATAGGTCAATCGTAGGTTGAGCCGATGGGTGAAGTGTCAAGGACTCAGTTACCGGAGTAGGAGTCAGCGTGGCTGGGCCGCAGGCTATGGTAGCAAGCGCGAGCGTGAAGAGCAGAAGAGCAAGGCGTTTCATCGGCCAACCTCCATTTGAGTCGCTGTCATCTAAGTAGTCGTGTAAAAATAACTTCCGCACTTTACCAACCGATCTCAAGCAGAA
>DYKH01000488.1 GCA_020722685.1 Caldithrix sp.
TGTATTATCGCTCCACTTCCGGAGGCGCTTGGTCAACAGCGGCCAATATGTCGGCAACCGACGGAGCGACAACTCTCAATTATTATGCCAATGTCGGCGCGCGGATGGTTTCCGACGATACCAATCTTTACATAATGCCCGGCGATGGGGAGACGGCTTTCTTTCGCTACAACACCGCTTCCAACAATTACACAAAACTAGCTCCCACTCCTTTTGCACAATATTACGGGACGGATATGACTTACAACGACAACGGGAAGATCATCGCTCTGGCCGGCTGGTTTAAAAACGAAACTTGGGAATACGACATCGCGAGCGACTCGTGGCGCCGCCTTCCCGACAACCAGAAATACACTTATGGGCGAGGGCCCTGGGCGGGCTCGGCCATTGAATTCAACGGGGGAACCAATTTTTACGCGCTTTCCGGCGGGGGCTTGGCGGATATGTGGAGCTTTTCAGCTGGAGCGGCCGCTTATCCGACCAGCGGGACCTATGTGAGCCAGTCAATTGATTTGACGCAAGTGGCGAGCTGGACATCTTTTACGAAAACGGACAACACGCCGGCGAACACCGCTATCACCTACGAAACGCGCACCAGTTCCGACAACGAAAACTGGTCGAGCTGGGAAGCAGTGAGCGGAACGAATATCCAATCGGCTGTTAATCGCTATATTCAGGTGAAAATCACGCTTTCAAGTACTGACGGAGTGAACACGCCAACCGTTTCCGACTATACCATTTCCTACACAAGCGAAGATACCGATCCGACTAATCCAACAGCTCTCACGGCGACTTCCCAGCAAGTCGGAGGAACGGCAATCACCTCCGGCGAGACCTATTCATACGACCATCCCTATTTCGACTGGCCGGATGCGGAGACGACGGGCGGAGCAACGGATGCCGGCGCGGGGGTGGCGGGTTATTATGTCTATTTTGGAACGAACGCGTCGGCGAATCCGGAAAGCGACGGAAGCTATACGACCTCAACCTATTATCTTGTGAACGAAGCCCTTTCGACCGGAACTTATTATCTGCGAATCAAAACCAAGGATTCAAACGGCAATATCGCTGACAACGCTTGGGAAGCGTTCACTTATGTCTATAATGGCGTTTCACCGCCGCAAAGTGTCACGAAAACATCCCAAGATGATTTCGATGACGGGACTTTTGACAACGCGACGGCCACCAGCGTCTCCGGGTCGGTCCGGCTCTCTTCAAAATCAGGATTTTGGAAAGAAGCGCGGCTGTCTCTTGCTTCCAGCACTATTTATATAGGAGGTGAACTTACCATTTCAACTTGCGCGGGATCCTCAAACCACTGTCTCTATACATTTCGGGGATACAATACAAACACATTTATGCGCTATGAAATCGAAACGGACACCTGGGTTTCCTCGCCGACCACGATCGCCAACGCGCCGGCAACGGTTTATTACGGCGGGGCGTTGGTGGCTGGTCCCGACGGCTATCTCTATGGCCTGCGGGGAAACAATACGACCGATTTTTGGCGCTATGACATCGCGAACAATACCTGGACGACGATCGACAGTATTCCGAAAGTGGTGACATACGGCAGTTCACTCACTTACGACGGATCGCGCTATATCTACGCGACAGTCGGAAACGATGATGCTTTCTACCGCTATGATACCTGCAACGGCGAAGGAACCTGCACGCCCGGCTGGAGCCAGATGAGCAATACCGACTTTGGAAACCCCAATACCAGCGACGGACAAAGAACCTATGTAGGTTGCGACGCAGTTTATGATGGATCGGGAAATATTTATATGAACCAAGGAAGCTACTATCCCTATTTTTCCAAATACTCGACCAGCGAAAATGAATGGACTCCGATGACCCAAATGCCGGCCGGTCCTTATAACGGCGGCTCTCTTGTCTATGACAATGACAACAATGACATCTACGCGCTTGCCGGAAAGGGGCGTTTGAGTATGTATAAATACGATGTTGACACGGACACTTGGACGACCGCTCCAGACGCGCCGGGAACAATTTCCTACGGCGCGTCGATGGAAAAATACGGCGACTATATTTATGTAACGCGCGGAGGAGCAAACAATGGATTTTATCGCTACGACATCGCGCACGGCACCTGGCAGCTGCCAACTTTCGGATTCTTTGGGCCGCATTATCTGGGTTCGAGTTATTTTAATTATTACTATGGCACGGCTCTCGCGGCTGACGATGGAGACGGGCTTTATATAATTCGCGGATACTACGACAACACTTTCGG
>DYKH01000489.1 GCA_020722685.1 Caldithrix sp.
AATGGCCAGTGTTTTTTCTTCGTTATAGCAGGGAATCTGGATCATGAGTTTCATATATTGTCTCTCATTTTACTATTAGTCTAACGCTGGCTTTTGAACGCCAGTCCCAGCCATCAGCATCCACTATTGCGACATTCAGTTGGTAATTTCCGGAGGGCGTAGTTCCACCAAAACGAATAGGGGATTTAACTCTGATCGTTTCGTCCCTTGCCAGCTCCTGAGTGTCCAGGTCGGCACTCCATTCGCTTAACCACTTGCCTTTGGCGTTTGTAATGAAAAGGCCAAGTTTTTGTCGTTCCGTACCGCTCAATTGGCCACGGGAAACTTGTATCTCAACAGACGGCAAACAGTAACGAGCCCACCCGGAATAGAAAAAATCGGCTGCCAGCGCGCAGGCCCGGTCCACTGCTCCCCCGGTTTCTACTGCGGGCTGATCTATATGTATGCGAGCAGGTGGGCAGCTTCTCGCGCTTGGCGTAGTCTCTATCGGTGTGGAGGATTGCATGATTTTGTTACGAAAACCGGTGTCAAGTATGCATAACTTCGCCTCACCCACCCGGCCCATAGTATTAGACTCAGTACAGTATTTACCATCCAAGTCAAGGATTGCAGACGCTTCGCTGTTTCCTTGACCAGCAAATATCACCCGTGCATTGGGAAATGCGAATTGCATTGCCTCCCCATAAATAGATGGACCAACCACATGAATCGGTTCCCCTGAGAGTGGTACGCCATATGCTTTAGCCAAATTGCCGTAGCCCGCCCAAAAACGATCAGCTCTTCTATGTTGGTGCTCATAATTATGCAGAGTTCCTGCGGTGAATATGGCCATCAGCGCCAAAATAAACGCCCGCCGCGAGAGCACAAGGGCCATCGCGAGGAGAATACCACCTACGAGTGTTCCCACTATGATAATCGCCGGCTGAATTTTCCATACACCCTGGATATGCACAAACCAACCTGTAATTTGAGTAAAATACGTACAGCGCTCGAAGATTTCCGCAGGGAACTGTAGTACCCCAAACATGAGCAAAACAGCCAGCATTAGACCTGCAGCAAACCAGGTCAACCGAGCATAGCATTGCGGTCTTTCGAACGACGCAAAAAATAGCAAGGCGGCGATGAGCACGGTTGGCAGCAACACCTCGTTGTAACGACCATAGAAGAAATGGTCACCGTTTTGTGGTGTGCCCATCTGAAGGACACTGACCGTAAACATCAGCACGAAGGCAAGCCCAACAAGGGCAGCAGCTATCCGTTGCTTCTTAGTGCTTTCGTCCATAGCCACCGTCTGGTTGCCGTTTGTATGACTGGGCCGCAAAACCACAACGATCGCTACAAGGCCAACGAATACCAGGCCGAAAGAAGATGTTGCGAGATAGGCAAGCTGTCCCCAGGCAACCCGAAGCAGCACAACCAGTTTATCCGGCTCCAATAGCGAAAACTTAGAGGCCATGAAATCGAGAGCCGATCCGCTGCCCGAAGCTATTCCCGAGTAAAAATTCGCGATCAGCCAGGACTTGACGATGGAAAGCACCCCGGCAATCAGCATTCCTGACAACAGGGCGACGCCGATAGATTTAGTCTCGACCCATCTTGCACGCAGCGCATACCACAAAACCGGCACGGCTGCCAGCCAAAAAACCAACCCCCTTGAATGGGCGTAGGGGGCCAGTCCCAGCCCCAGACCAAGCAATATGGGGGCGAAATATTTTGGAACCTTTTGCCCGACCAGCGACACAAAACCATAGGCGATCAGGGTAAAACAGAACAGGAGTATCGTCTCTCCCATTGCGAGCCCGGCATAAAACAGCGCAGCCGGGTAGCTGAAAGCGGCTATCACGGCCCCTGTCTGCAATAGTTGCGGTATCGGAAAGGATAGAGGGAAAATGAGCTTGACCGTACGCAGGGCCAAAACCGCGCTCAAGGCAATGAGCAATCCATTGACCGATAAGACCAAGCGGTAGAGTGTTGTAGGGTCAAGCGAAAGATTGTAGAAAGGCGCTATTAGAAGCGAGAGGCCGAAGCCATAAAACGGCATGCCAGGCCGCGCCATCCAATCGTGACCCGACAGTACTGCTGCCGCCCCAAGAACCCCATACTCATCGTCGTACAGGTAGGGAAACTTATGCTGCCAAACGAGGACTAAAGTCGTGGCAAAGAACCACAGGAAAACAAACTTATCAGATAGACGTGTGCGCCATGAAGAAACGGTGATCATTATAATTTCTGTTTTTCTCTTGGCAATGC
>DYKH01000490.1 GCA_020722685.1 Caldithrix sp.
ATCTGAGACGTGGGCGTAAATAAGCCTTTACTGTTATCCCGATTCAGGCTGCATGATCGGATGGATTTGCCGCAGCTCTGGAAAAGCCTCATCAGGTTGTGACAGGATGCCTTTTTTGCATTGAGGTTGGGATACATGCTGCGAACCTTCTTCACTAGCGACAGTCATTTCGGGCATGCCAACATCATTCGTTATTGCCAGCGGCCTTTTGCGGATGCGGATGAGATGGATCGCGCCATGATCGATATCTGGAACAGCGTGGTGGACCCTCGGGATACCGTCTATCACTTGGGCGATTTTTCCATGATCAAGCCAGACCAGATCGCGCTGCTTCTGAACAAGCTGAATGGTACCAAGCATCTGATTCGCGGAAACCACGATCCTGTCCATTCCAATCAGATCAAGGGGTGGTCCAGCGTACAGGAAATGGCCAAGATTCATGTAGAGGGAAAGAGCCTTTTTCTGTGCCACTATCCGATGCGGGAATGGCCGGGCATGTGGAATGGCACGATTCATTTATACGGTCATGTGCATGGCAACTTCCAACCGCAACCGGGTTCCATGGAAGTCAGTGCAGATGTTTGGGGGGGAAAGCCCGTGCAAATTGCCGATATTTGCGATGCGCTGGAACCCTTTGATCCGGAAGTTGCCAAGAGGCGTCGTGCAGATGTTTTGCGATTGCAGAAATGGGACTGAATTTTTGATGTGAGGGGTCAAACTCATTCCGATTATACCACTTACCATAAATTGATATATTAATGGAAAGATACGGGTGCACCGAATAGGTGCTGGTTGGAAGAGTCAGCTACACCGAATTGGTATATCCTAATTTCCCTACACAACAAGGCGTGCTGTTCTTCTTTCGGGAATGATAAACTTTCGAGTCAGCATTGAACGGCACTGTTTGCTGGACTCTTTTCATGGATTAGGCATTTCTCCCAAAAGCGCCAAATATTTTGCACTCTGAAAAATCATGTTCACTGTACGCTCTTCTCCAAGAGGAAAATGCCCATGCAATATTTTTTTCGTGAAACATGGAAGCACCAATCGGATGGAATAGCCCAGTTGTGTCGTCATGTGCTATTTTGAGGGACATCATCGGTTCAATTCGAACATCCGTAATAATGGCCGTTTTTTTGATACATAATGTCAGGCTTAAGTTTCAACCTCCGCAATCCGATATACACGTTCATTCCCTTCATCAGGATATCCCCAAGGATTGCAGAGTACCCGGGTTTTGCCGATGCGGTAATCCATCGGATCATGTACATGGCCGTGAATCCAGAGTTCGGGCTGCCAGCGTTGAATGCGCTGCTCTTGATCGGAGCAGAAGCCGCCTGAAATGGGGCTTCCGGCAAATCGGGGGTGTTGGCTTCGGTAACTGGGTGCATGATGGGTTATGACAACCGTCGGTCCTTGATGTGAATTTTTGGTGAATTGCGCATCCAGCCAGGCAATACTGTCCTGATGCACCTTGAGGATGGCTTCTGGCGTGACACTCCCGGAAATGCCGGTTTGTAGTGCTTGCCCATCATAAATCACCTCGAAGTCCGACATCAGGCGCTGGCAACTGTGCATCTGTTTTCCCTCAGCGAAATCCGTCCAGAGCGTCGCCCCCAAAAAGCGCACCGTGCCCAAAAGGATCGATTCATTTTCCAGCAGAACAGCTTGGCGATCATGGGCAATCGCCTCGCGGTACTTCTGCCGGTCATCGGGAAAGATTCCGTTGTAATATTCGTGGTTACCCAGTACGAAGAGAACGGGACCATCGTAGATTCTCCGCAGTTTACGCAAAAACTCCGTGTAATACTCCGGCATCGTGTCCACGTCACCCGCCAGGACCAGCACATCGGCGGTCGATAACCCCGTCATGGTGATGGAGGCATCCAACTCCAGGTGAAGATCAGAAGCATAGGCGATACGCATAACCGGTTTCCTTTTGTAGAGGGCTCATCTTAAAAAGCATCGTCATGGCGGAAAGCTAACGGTACAGGGCATCCACATCCACGCCCGCCCCTATCGCTACATCCCGCAGAATCTCCGCCCACCAGGGCAATGACGCCGCACTTTGCCGGATCATGACACCCTTCTCTATTTCCAGAAGTAAGGGTGGCCGATAGTCGGTCGGCATCGGGTCCACCGTGCTGCGGTTATCATAAACCCGCAGGCGGCGGGCAAGATGTGCGACCAGCGCGGTATGGCGTCGTGATTGCCCAGCACCGGATAAAACCAGGGGGCATCCAACAGA
>DYKH01000491.1 GCA_020722685.1 Caldithrix sp.
CGCCGATATCGGCGAGAAGATTATCATACCTTCCTCCTCCAAAGATCGCTCGAAAATGTCCGGCGGCATCGAAAGCCTCAAACACTATGCCGGTGTAGTAAGAGAGACCGCGGATTACGGCGATGTCAAATGTTAGAATGTTTCCAAGTCCATACGCAGCCGCCACTTCTCTGAATGTTTTTGTTCTTTGGAGCGCAGGCGTGGGATGGTTTAGCTTCTTTTCAATTTCTTCAAGCGTGCCGATGTCCATCAACTCGAGAATGGGGGCTAACGCTTCTTGATTGAGCCCTTCGGCCTGGAGTAAGCCACGGATTTCCTCATCGGGTATTTTTCGGCGTTTGTCTAACGCAAGGAAAGTGGCGTTATAATGCTGCGGCGCTATGCCAAGTGAGGAGAGAAGGTCAGCCAGCAGAGCTCTGTTGCTGAAGTGGATTCGGTAGTCTGATGGTGAAAATCCTATTGCAGCCATGGCTTCGGCGGCGCATGCAACAAGTTCGATCTCGGCGGTTACTGACTCTTCGCCCACGATATCGAGGTTCCACTGGTAGTGTTCCCTTTTGCGTCCACGTGTCATTCTTTCGTATCTGAAGCATTGTGCAATGGCGTACCACTTTAGGGGGAAGCGAAGCGACCCCTGGTGCGCGGCTATCATCCTGGCCAGCGTGGGGGTCATTTCCGGTCGCAAGGCTAGAGCACGCCCGCTTTTATCAACGAAGGAGTATATCTGATCGACAATTTCCTCTCCAGCCTTCCTCTTGAGAAGATCAAGCGACTCCACGACGCATGCGTCGTACGGGGAAAAACCGAATCTGCGAGCGGAGTTTTTCCAAATTTCAAAGAGGCGTTCCCGAAAGACCATGTCTTTCGGATAAAAATCCCGCATGCCTCTGGGTGGTGCGAATGACGAGGAAGATTCCATCAGCTTTTGAGGACAAGTTCTTTCATTAGCCTGCCCGGCTTGAATTTGACGGTTTTGCGATCGGGAATCTTCACCGTTTGCTCAGGTTTTCGCGGATTGCGGCCGACACGCCCCTTGCGAACACAAACTAAGAAAACTCCGAAATCGCGGAGTTCTACCCTGTCGCCTCTTGCCAGAGCGTCTCGTATGATCCCGAAGACCTTTTTGACCATGGGGAGAACATCACATACTGGCAATCCAGAAGTTTTTGCTATTTGATCGGCAATATAGCGCTTTGTCAGTGTCATTTCTATCGCTCCTTCCCCATATATGAAGCACCCACACTTCCACTTTTCGTCATGCTGGCAGCAGAAGCAAGCAAATTTATTGTTTCGCCGGCAGCGTCTGCCAGCGATACCGTATGGGGCTGGCCTGCATACCTTGCTTTGATCTCTACCATTTTCCGTGAAACTGTCTTCTGGCTGATAACGACCCTTACCGGAAAGCCGATAAGATCGGCATCGTTGAACTTCACACCAGGCCGTTCGTCCCTATCGTCAACAAGGTAGTCAATGCCGGCCTGATCCAGGGATGCTCTCAGCTGAGTTATCACGGATGATATTTCCAGAGAGTTTCCGACGGGGATTACCACGACGCGATATGGCGCAACTGGGGCTGGCCATATGATGCCCTTTTCATCATGGCTTTGCTCTATGACAGCCTGGAGAGTTCTAGTGACACCTATGCCATAGCAGCCCATTACAATAGTTTTTCGTTGTCCGTTTTCGGCAAGATACTCTGCCTTGAAAGCTTCCGTATATTTCGTTCCCAATTTGAAAGTATGGCCGACTTCTATGCCTCTTTTTTCAATCATTGGCATTCCGCAACGCGGACACCTATCGCCGCCGTGGGCAATCACAAGATCGTGGAAGGCTGTGATGGAAGCGTCTCGATTGATGTTGAAATTGACCATGTGAGTATCTGCTTTGTTTGCGCCGACAACTTTGTTCGAGGCATTGCGGAGCGAAAGATCTGCGTAGATCGGTATTTTGAGTCCCACCGGGCCGGCAAATCCGAGCGGAGCTCCAGTAGTTTTCTCAATTGTAGCTTCATCTGCAAGAGACAGAGCAGAGACCTCAAGAATGTTTTGAAACTTTTTCTCATTGAGTTCGCGGTCGCCTGGCACGAGCGCAGCCACTGGCTTGCCGTCGGCCACATAAATGAGTGTCTTTATCAAAGCCGAGTGAGGACATCCGAGGAGAGAGGAGACCTCTTCGATTGACCGAGCACCGGGCGTCGGCACTTCGTTGATCGGTTCTGAAGAAATTGGTACGCCGTCTTC
>DYKH01000492.1 GCA_020722685.1 Caldithrix sp.
CTGGATGTCTCCCGCGCAAATAGAAGAGGCACAGCGTCTTGCAAGTGAATTCAAGCCTCTGGGTAAATGATACGTATTGAACGGCGGCGAAGGCCCGGACGCGCAGCATAAGAAATGAAACCAGTTCCACTTTGTAATAATTCGGGTAATCGTTCGGGGTAAACGGTTAAACGATGCAATTGTGATAGTTCGGCAAGGAGACGATGATGAAGCAATTATTATCCGTACTCAAAATCAGCACGGCTGTTTTTACGATCCTCTTTATCGTTGGAGGATGCGGCACGGGCGGGCTTGGCGACACACCCTCGACCGGGGGCGGAGGAGGAACCACAACTTCTCCGGCCGCAGTTGATTTACTGGTCAGCAGCCCCCAGCTCAGTTCCGATTCAACGGGGACAAACTCGGTTACGCTGACGGCGATCGTAAAGGATAGTAACAACGTGGCGCTTAAAGACCAGGAAGTCACCTTTTCCGCCAGTTCCGGAACACTGGGGATAGTCAACGCCACAACAGATGAGAACGGCGTCGCCACGGCGAAACTCACGACAGGCGGAGATCCGACCTACCGTACGATTAACTTAACGGCAACGGCGGGAGGAAAAACCGGCACAAATGCCGTTACCGTAACCGGCACCGCACTCAACATCGATCCTTCCTCCTTTTCGTTGTTGTTTAACGATCCGACCGGGAAAGAACTGACGGTTACGCTGAAGGATTCGAGCAGCCTTGCCATTCCAGGCAAAACGATCAGCATTGCTTCGACAACCGGAAACAGCACATTTGAAGCTTCCAGTTATGTTACGGATAACAGCGGGCAAGTCAAGGTTACCGTAAAAAATGCGTTGGACACGACCGAAGATACGATTACCGCGTCCGCGATCGGGGTTTCGTCGCAGGCAAAGTTGACGATCGACGCGGCGGAGCTGACCGTAAACGAACCGGCGGCCGCTCAGGAAATAAATGTCAATACAGCACAGACATTCAAGGTGACATACAAGGAAAATGGTGTCCCAGTTTCAGGAAAAGCGATTAACTTCACGGCCACGCGGGGAACCCTGTCCGCCGCGAGCAGTCCGACGAATGCCGCTGGCGTAGCTGAGGTCACGGTCACATCCACGAACTCCGGTCCTTCCGTGCTGACCGCTTCCACGACAGCGACAAGCGGGTCGAGTGTATCGAAAGATGTTTCTGTTCTTTTTATCGCGACCGTACCTACGAAGATGGACCTTTCATCGTATCCGTCAATCATAGGAACCAACGCCGCCGGACAGGATTCGGAACAAAGCCTGATCAAGGCAATCGTCCGCGACAAGGACGACAACCTGGTTAAGGGCAAGACCGTAAAGTTTAGCGTCGTTACCGATCCCAGCTCCGGTAAATTGTCGAAGGCCTCGTCGGAGACGGATATCTACGGTACGGCGGAGACCAGTTACATCGCCGGAGGCGCAAGCAGCGGTTTGAACGGCGTCCACATCAGCGCGGCAGTGGATGGCGCTCCGGCCGTAACCGATACGGCAACGCTGACGGTTGCCGGCGAGGCTCTTTTTATAACACTTGCGACCGGGCCGGACATTAAAAAGGTGGATCCTAACAAGTATCAAAAAGATTATGTTGCGCTTGTTACCGATGCCGCCGGACACCCTCAGGTGGGTGTGAATGTCGATGCCACGGTTACGCCTGTGTATTACAGGAAAGGATACTGGGACAACAGTAGCGGCGCG
Organism: Caldithrix sp.; assembly: GCA_020722685.1. Next base: position 1,722 of record DYKH01000492.1, read on the forward strand.
TGGAAACAGATTTTCACGCTAACATCCTATACCGACCCGGCCCACAGTGCATGCCTCAATGAAGACGCGATTCTCCACGATGACCTGTACGATTATAACGGTGTGCTTGATCCCGGGGAGGATCAGAATGCAAACAGCCGCCTCGAACCAGGAAATGTAGTTTCGGTGACGGCTACGCAAACGGACAGCTCCGGCCACAGCACGGTCAGCCTTGTCTACGCCAGGGATTATGCCTATTGGGTCAACGTCAAGCTGGAGGTACGCGCGAGTCTTTCGGGGAGCACCTTCAACGCGGTGCAGTATTTTGACCTTCCCGGCCTAGCGGACGATTATCTTGACCATCTTATAAATGTACCGGGTAATCCGAGCCCGTTCGGGACCAGCAACACTTGTTTTGATACTTTATAAATAAAGGCCTTGCAGAACCCCTAAAGATCGTTTCACGAGGCGTTATCTGAAGGTTTTTCCGGTCGAAAAGCCTGGGCGCAAATAAAGCCCCTTTGCGCGGGTGTCCAAG
>DYKH01000493.1 GCA_020722685.1 Caldithrix sp.
CCTTGGCCCGTTCCGCTGCCGTCATGGGGCGGTCGCCCTTGGGCTTCCGGCCTCTTTTTTTGGTGACAGGTTGTGATAAGACTTCGGCTATCTGGGTCATGGCGTTTCTCCGCATTGGTTGCCTGAATCTTATTCTATGTGACATGTCACCAATAATAAAAATAACGTGACATGCTGCGGTATTCCACAAACGACCGTTTGCAGAACATACGCGGTGCTTCCCCGAAATCAGATGCCTGAAACAGGAGCCGTTTCGGGAGATGCCAAAATGCTTGTGGTCCTTATGAATTCAGGTTAATGCAGAGTTTCTTGTGGGACCTTTGGTCCCTTTGTTGGGATGAACCCATGGTTGCTACATATTAGCGGTAACTTTGTCTATTTCTAGAATTCTGTTAACGAGAATTGTGGACTTCTGCATCATCCTGGTTTCGTCATCAGCCATCATGGCTAGATCCTTGGTCATTTCGCCACGTTCTGACGATAGAAGATGGTTTTGTAAATTGAGCGAATGCTGATGAAACTGGACGTGTGCCTCTTCAATTTCAGACCATAGGCGTTCTACTTCAGGATCAGATAGTTTACTCATATTGTCTGTCCCTATACTGTAAAACCACTTTCCAAAAGCACAATCCCGATGGGACACGCAACGACATTGTTCCCCGCCTTGCTCTATACATTTTCTGGTCATCTTCAAGTAATTAGCATGCTGTGAAAGGGCCTGCAATAACTCAATATCCATAAAAAATCCTTTTATTCAAGGTCTTTAGTTAGAGAACGTGAGACATCAAAACACGTTTAGGGGTTGTAATCCCAAACCCGCAGAATTTTTAGAAGTAAGCTAAATCATATAGATACAACAGAAACCTCTGCATCATCAATCCTGCCAGAAGTTTTTGAACCGGTCCACAGCCAGTTCTGTGTAGCGCGTCGTGTGTTGAATGTTGCGGTGTCCCAGATAATGCTGAATGGCCCGTGTATCTTGTCCGTCATTGGCGAGCTTGTAGCCGGTAGCGTGGCGCAACATATGTGGGTGGATGGAGAACGCCAGTCCGGCTTGCTGGCCGGCGCGGACAACGATCTTACGCACTCCGTCGGCTGTCAGTGGTGCTTTGCGCTCGCTGACAAACACATAGGCCGTGTCGGGGTACTCCCTCTGCAGGTGACGCAAGACACGCAACGCCGCTCCGCGTAGCGGATGGACCGATGGAATACCATTCTTGCGTCGCACCACATGCACCAAACCTTGCTTTAGGTCGATTTGGTCCCAGCGCAGGCTGACGAGTTCGGAAACACGCAAGCCGTGGCGATAGGCCATCAGGATCAGCGCCGCATCGCGCGACCCATGGCGGCCCTGGCTTCGCGCCGCAGCCATTATGTCAGTCACTTCCTGCTCCGAGAGATATTCGCGGCTGCGATAGTCCGAATTCCTGCGGCGAACAGGAACTTTCCGGTTTTCGATGCTTGGCATGATCGACTCCTTGGCCGTGTACCCCCAGCATTTACTCAATGACAAAATACTAACTTTCCGTATATTAACCATTATATGGAAAGTTTATCGACCAGAACTCGATATGGCCGTCATCCATGTCAATCTATCTATCTAACCGTAACATGATGATTATAATGCAGTCTAAAAATTCTGCAGGTTTGGGCTTACAACCCCTACCAGAAGCGCGGTGAAATGCCAGATAACGGTACCCCCCAAAGCGATAGCGCGATCAGGGGACAAACCGTTACAGTGTAACCGTTGTTACGGTAACACCCGTCCGTTTTACGCAAAAAGTCCTTGGCTGGGTTATGCTGCAAGACCTCTCTCCTGAGGATACCCATGAATAAATCCGATCTCACCCAGCACATTACCCAATCTCTCCGAAAAAACGGTGCCTCCATACGCCGTCCCGCTGACGTGAAAGAAGCGATAGACCGCATTCTGGATATGCTGACCGAAGCACTCGCCGAAGACCGACATATCGAAATCCGGGACTTCGGATCTTTCGATATCCGTACGCGACAGCCCCGAAATGGCCGCAACCCCAAAACCGGTGAACAGGTCTGGGTGCCCGACAAAAAAACGGTCCACTTCAGGCCCGGTAACCAGATGCGCACCCAGATAACCGCGTCGGTGCAACATGACTGAGCGCCCCCGTTTCCATCGTCCCTCTACGCTGAACCGGAGAGACGTAGAAAGCGCCATTCTGGCCCGCGCCAAAGAGGCTGAGACCAATCTCCAGTACA
>DYKH01000494.1 GCA_020722685.1 Caldithrix sp.
CCGTCAGTTCCATCCAGGATCCAATGAGCAGCTGGCAAGCATGACTGAAATGGCCGAGATCCTCGATAAGATGGAGAAAGTGGCCCCGGGGGATGATAAGAACGCGCTCGCTCACGAGATCCTCGATTCCTTTCGGCGGGAGCAGAACGGCAAGTCGTGAGGACGTGCGTCATCAAGTAAATTGAGGGTATTTTACAACCTCTAAATTCAACGTTGCATCCCGACGAAATAAATCTGTCGTCCTATTCCTTCTGGTTATCCCCATAATTAGCCAAATGCCTCCGGCCATTCATCCTTTCATGTCAAATCGTAGCACTTTACCGGCTCGAGCGTTACAGGTCATCATTCGGATTTTCTTCGTCATGGCGGAGATCACGTCTGAGTCATGTCAATTTCATCATTCCAGATAAGATATTAGCCACAAAGCATATATATGGGAAATTGTCTTCTAATTTTGATAAAGAACAAGGATGCTTAACGATGATCATCATCACACGTCCTCGCAAACCTACCATCAAGCAATCGCAACTTGATGACTTCCTCGGGCACTCGACAATAGTAAAATACAACATGAAGAACAAATCAGAGAAAAGAACGGCGCAAAAGAAGTTTAGCAAATGGTTCGCCGTGGAGCATCGTAAAAAGAAGGCGCCAGCACATCAACGCAGCACCCGGGGGCGCCAAACATCACTGTACGAGTTTTTACCGAAGACAGTGCCCCCTCCACTACCAAAGCCTGCATATACGTGGAGATTCAGAGGTATATCAAATGTCTTGTACGAGGACTTCGCGATCGACGTGATATCAGCCAGGGAATGGTGTTGGCTCCAAGCGATGCCAACATTCAAGGGCTATTTCAACCATCTCTTCGAGTTCGTTGATTTTTCCTTCTTCGATGATGCCCAGGATGAACTGGAAAACGATGGCGTGTCTTTCAAGCAGATCTCGATCCATGACGTCGTTGCATTTGAACTGCTCCGTTTTCAGCTCGGCTTTCGCGACTATACCGGCATCGAAAAAATGTCCTACTTCATCGGAAATAACCCGCTTGTCGGCGTCCTCCATGATAAGGCGTTTATTCCTTCCGCGAGCGACGTAAGTCATGTCATGCGGCGAATCCCTCCCGAAAAGTTGCTCGAATTCAGGAACAATCTCGTGAACGAGCTCATCGAGTTGAAGGTACTTGTTCCGGGAATCCTGGTATGGGATTGCCAATTCGTGCACTCGAACTGCAACGACAACGGCAACAAGGAAACGAAAACCTACAACGACTGGCATGCAGGTTATGGACGGCACAATGGCAAAAAGCTTGGTGTTGGCTACAAGGTTTCGCGATTGTACGCGTATTGCGGGTCGTGGGATCGTGCATTCGAGGTTTATTGCGAGGTGTTTCCCGCGAATAGGAGTGACAACCCGATATTTCGCGAAACGGTTGTTCACTTCATGCGGCTCAAGATCGGCACGTGGAAAATCATCCTCGGGGACACGGGGGCGTATTCGGTGGCGTCCTTGGAGTTATGCGTTTTTTTCGGATTGCATCCAATAATCCGCGCGAAGAAAGGTCTTGTCAACCAGCCGGTGGAGGAAGTCAAGAAAGGGTACTGGTTCAACACGGCGTACTATCCACCAGGGTGGACGAAGGATGACGTGATGGCCATGTACACGAAGCGACCTGTCATCGAGGCTGGACAGTCATGGAATGACACGATATACAACGCTTCACGAATGAATACGCGGGGACGGGCAAATGCGATGCGGCAACAAACGATGCTCAACATCCTAGCCTTGACACGAGCCATCACGGCGCACAAGCTTGGCCGGAATGATTTGATCCCGGTCGTGACGGCGTTCTTGATGGCACGGGAGTACGTCATGTCCGACACGTGGCCATCCCTCGCGCAGAAAGCCGGGTACGATGTAATGCTCAAACCACCACGCTATAACCTGCCACGCACGAAGAGCAGGACACGGGGATAACCAGGCAACCTACGATGCCGAGACAATTATGTCGGGGACAAAGGTGAAATGGGGAGAATCTAAAATACCCTCAATTACGAGTTCCTGGTCCTTGCCATACCAGAGCCAATACCGCTTTCCCTCCTGACCGTCAGCCAGATTGGCAAGATCGACAAGAACGCTGTCCTGGGAATCGTGCTCCCAATCATCAAAACGATGATCTGATGGATGGCAGGATTTATCCATCTCTTTTTTCAAACA
>DYKH01000126.1 GCA_020722685.1 Caldithrix sp.
GTAGCGAGAGGCAGGTGGCAAGTGGCAGGTTGCAAGTTGCAGGCTGCGGGCGGCAGGTTGAAGGTCTCAGGAAACGACCGGCGCTGCTCGTTGCTCCGAAACCGAATAAACCGCAAAGAACGCAGAGAAAGCGCCAAGAGCGCAATGGTAGCTTTGCCTGTGTCACTCGAAACAATTTTCCCGCAGCCTTTAGGTCATCTTTGCGACCTTTGCGCATTCATGGCGTTCTTTGCGGTTAGATGATCTGTTAGCCCAATTGGAATCAATGTTCATACTATAGTTTGGCAAATTCTTTCTTAACACAATATGTAGGAGAACTCTCCCAGTTCGACCACAATATATATTCCTGATCGGCGTCTGGAGACGCCTCCTACGGCTTGAATTCAAAATTTTGCCAAACTACTGTGTTCATATTATTATCAAATCCTCAAATCCCAATAAGTGTAAAGGAGAACCAATGAATACCACAGTCGAAAAAAACCTCTCTCAAAAAACCGGGTTGAGTCGGCGTGAATTTCTCGGCAATGCTTCGCTGGTCGGAGCCGCTGCCACGGCATTCACCATTGTCCCGCGCCACGTTTTAGGCGGACAGGGCTATAAGGCTCCCAGCGATCTTTTGAACGTGGCCTGCATCGCCGTGGGCGGCAAGGGTCGATCCGACTGCGAAGCTGTGAGCTCGGAGAATCTGGTCGCCGTTTGCGACGTGGATGACACGCGCATGACAGAGTTCACGGAGAAGATGAAAGACAAACCGGAAGTCTTGGCCAAATTCGAAAAGGCCAACAAGTACCGCGACTTTCGCGAGATGCTGGAAAAAGAGAAGAGTATCGAGGCAGTCACCGTCAGCACGCCGGATCACACCCACGCGGTCGCTGCCATCATGGCTATGAAGATGGGCAAGCACGTGTTTTGCCAAAAGCCATTGACCCACACGGTTTACGAAGCGAGGATGATGGCCAAGGTCGCCAAGGAAATGAACGTGGTCACCCAAATGGGTAATCAGGGCCATGCCAGCGATTCTGCCCGACAGATCAACGAGTGGATTTGGGATGGGGCCATCGGCGATGTTTATGCCGTAGATTGTTGGACCAACCGCCCGCTCTGGGCGCAGGCTATCGATGCGCCGACGGAAATTCCCTCCTGTCCGCCGACGTTGGATTGGAATCTCTGGCTCGGTCCGGCCAAGTGGCGTCCCTACCATCCGGCCTATGTGCCGTGGAAGTGGCGCGGCTGGTTCGATTTCGGCACCGGCGCCATCGGTGACATGGGCGCCCACATCATGGATCAGCCGTTCTGGACCCTCAAGCTGGGAGCCCCCAAAACCGTGCAAGCGTCATCCACCCCTTTCACCAAGGATTCCTACCCCATGGCTTGCGTGATTACCTACACATTCCCGGCTCGCGGTAAGATGCCGCCGGTGAAAATGACTTGGTACGATGGCGGCCTGAAACCGCCCCGACCGGAAGCGCTGGAACCGGGCAAAAAAATCGGTGATGACAGCGGCGGCATGATTTTCTACGGGAAAAAGGGCGTACTGATAGCCAATTGCTATAGCGGCGATCCGCGTCTCATCCCGGAGAGCCGGATGAAAGAATACAAGCAACCGGCGCAGACCATTCCGCGCTCGCCGGGTATCACCAAAGAGTGGATCGAGGCCATCAAGGCGGGAAAGAAATCGACCACCGATTTCGCCGAATACGCCGGGCCGTTGACCGAAATGATGTTGTTGGGAAACGTTGCGGTTCGCCTCGCAAGCAAAAACGTCACTCTTGAATGGGATTCCGAAAAAATGCAATTCACCAACCTGCCCGAAGCCAATGAGTATCTGCACATGCCTTATCGGGAAGGATGGACTTTGTAGTGAACGAAAATAGGTCGGCGGTGATGCGCCGACCATTTCTCATGGAGACAAGGTATGACACGAGGTAGAAAGTCTGTAGTTTGCTTCATCATGTTTTTTCTCGTTGGCATCGCAGGTGCGGCGGACAAGCTACCGGTGGATTTCCATCCCACTATCGACGCTTATGAGGGCTGGCGTCTGGCGGTGCAAGCGTACTCCTTTAACAAATTCACCTTCTTTGAAGCCATCGATAAAGCCGCCTCCTTGGGTTTGGATTGGATTGAAGCCTATCCCGGTCAAAAGTTGAGCCTCAAACATCCGGATGCGCAAATGATCCACACCATGCCGGCGAACCTTCGCCAAGAAGTTAAGGATAAGCTAAAGGATGCAGGTGTTCATCTGGTCAACTACGGCGTGGTTGAACTGCCCAATGACGAGAAAAAATGTCGGGAGGTTTTTGACTTTGCCAAGGACATGGGCATCGAGACCATTGTCTCGGAGCCGGAAGAAAGCACTCTGGAGCTGGTGGATCGGCTCTGCCAGGAGTACAAGATTCAAGTCGCTATCCACAATCATCCTGCCCCTTCACGCTATTGGGACCCGGACAAGGTGCTGGCAGCGCTCAAAGGCCGCAGCAAATGGATCGGTGCAACCGCCGATGTGGGTCACTGGATGCGCTCCGGCATTCAGCCGCTGGAGGGATTACAGAAACTGAAAGGCCGGATCATCAGCCTGCATTTCAAAGACCTCAATGAATTTGGCAAAAAAGAAGCTCATGACGTGGTGTGGGGAACCGGCGTTGGCAACGTCCCCGCCTTGCTCTACGAGCTGCACCACCAGAAATTCCGCGGCGTCTTTTCCATCGAGTACGAACATAACTGGGAGAATTCCCTGCCGGAGATTCGCCAGTGCGTCGCCTTTTTTAACAAAGTGGCATCTGCGCTCAATCCTTCCGGCTGGCAGGACCTGTTCGCCGGCGACCTCTCTGACGCGATCATGTTTGTCCCCAACACCTGGTCATTTCCCGACGGTGAGCTGACCCGCCTGGGCGGCAGCTACATTTATACGCAAAAGCAATACGGTGACTTTATCCTCGATCTGGAATACAAGCTGAGCCCGAACGCGAACAGCGGCGTTTTCATCCGCATCGGCGACTTGAAGAACGTGGTGGACACCGGCATCGAGGTGCAAATTCATGAAACCACCGATGGCGGGAAACACGGGCAGAACGGTGCGATCTATGATTGTCTTTCTCCCAAGAGCATGCCGGGCAAAAAGGCGGGCGAATGGAACCATTATACCATCACCTGCAAAGCTAACAAGATTTACGTTGTGCTCAATGGCGTGCAGATCATCGATATGGATTTGAATCAATGGACTGAGGCGCACAAGAATCCGGACGGCACAACTAACAAGTTCAACGCTGCTTATAAGGACATGCCGCGTTCCGGGCACATCGGCCTTCAGGATCATGGTCAGCCGATCTGGTTCAGGAATCTAAAGATCAAGAGTCTGTAGTGTGTGATCCTTGGTAGAGCTTCCGCGAGCGTGACCGTTGACAATTGTACGTTGAACGTTGACCGTTGACTATTTGAAAACGGCTGCTGTTCAACCCAGGTTTTAGATTCGGTTCATCCGACCGAAGGCCTCCCGCAGGCAACAAAGACCTGAGGCTCTGCGGGAGGCGCCTCTTTTCTAAATTGACAATTGATCGTTGAACGTTGAACATTGACTATTTGAAAACGATCAATGTTCAACGTTCAATGGTCAATGTTCAATGACGAGATTCAGGCAGAGCCTTTTCATGACAGAGATCCGAGCGTAGTGGGCCGGCCACGAGCTCTACTTGAAAGGATGCCTCCTGCATGACAGTGCGGTATGCGGGCTGTCCTGTCATGGAGGCAGCGTTGACAATTGATCGTTGAACGTTGACTATGGACCATTGGAAAACGACCAATAGTCAACGTTCAATTTTCAACGTTCAATTGCCAACGTTCCCCGGCCTATCCATTCGCTTACAAACAGAGGAAAGCATGAGCCATGAGCTTTGATCCCACCCCATCAAGAAGACAATTTCTACGCACTACGACCACTGCCGCAATGTTCCTCGGCGTAAAGAGCTTTGCCGGCGAGCTTCCCTGGGAGCGCCGCTTCTTTGAAGATCCTGAAACCGGCGTAAAAATCATGCAAGCCACTTCTTTTCCCACCGTGAACATGAACATGTATTTTCGCAGTCGCTGCTGGACCCCGGACGCGCAGACCTTCCTCTTTTGGTCCATGACCCAGCCCAAACGCGGCGGTCTCATGGATTTGTACCGGATGAACGTGGACGGCACCCAGTTCGTGCAATTGACCGATGGCAAAACCTTGGGCGATGCCGCCTTACATCCGGCCGGAGGTTTGCTCTACTTTACCTCCGATGATTCCGTCTATACTCTGGACATCATTTCCTTAGCTGAAAAACAAGTGGCTGTCATCAAGGGTGCAACGCCGACGGATGGGATCGGCTCCTTTACGAACGATGGCCGGCGCTATTGCTTCAACGCGCGCAGGCCGGACGGCAAGCCGGCAATCGGATTCCTCGATACGCTGAGCAAGCAAGTTCACCTCGTCCCCAAAACTTTCAGCCGGGCGCCCTTTGTACAAATCGAACCCAAGGAAGGGCACCTTTTTCATTACATTGGCGAGAGAACTGCGCAAGGCTTTGATCTCTTTGTGACTGACGAAGAGGGCCGTGACGAGCAAATTGTACCGATCATTCACGGCAATGGTCACGGCGCCTGGCTCGGACCGAGTGGAAAAATATACTCGGCGATCAGCGGCGACATGCGCGGCATCATGGCGGCCAACCCCGGGGAGGCGCAATCTACGCTGCTGGCAGCCGGTCCACCCAATTTCTGGCATCCCGGCTGCGATCCCGACGGCAAGTGGATCGTCTCCGACTCGAACGCTCCCGATGACGGCTTGCAGTTGCTGTGCGTGGAAACCAAACGGTTTTGTCGTCTCGCGTATTCCGCCAGCAATCACGGCCATGCGCAATGGACGCATCCTCATCCCTCGGTCAGTCCGGGCGCGCGGTACGCGGTCTTCAATTCTACCCGCACCGGCGTTCCGCATGTCTATGTGGTGACCATTCCCGACGAAATCAAAGCCAAACTGCAAATCTTTTTTCAACCTCACATCAGATGACAGCCGGATCTATGAATGCTCCTACTCTTGCTCCGGCTCTTGCTCGTGCTCTTGCTTTTGCTCCTCCTCGTGTTCTTTATCGAGTGCAAGAGCAGGAGAAAGAGCTCACTCCGGCGCGTTCTTAAATGTCAAAGGAAATCGTATGAAGCGACAAATCAACCCACAATTCCGACTTGCAACTTGTATCGCGGCAATCCTTTTGCTCAGCGCTCTCTTTACAAACCTGCCGGCTTCGGATGAGGCCACATTCCCCTTTCAGTCCAACGTTTTCATCACGGATTGGCTGGTCTGCGGGCCGTTCCCCAACGAAAAAGGCCAAACCATTGATACGGATTTCTTGGCCGAACGGGGAGGCGAAACAAAGCTTACACCCGCGCTTGGAATGCAGCACAAAAGTTCCTCCGTTCCGGAAGGCATGGTGAGCTGGCGTCTTGTTAAGGCGGACCTTTCCGGTAAATTGGATTTCCTCCAGTGTATGCGACCGAATCAGAAAAACGTGGCTTACGCTGCGGCGACGATTCTGTGCGAAAAAAAGACGCAAGCCATCTTGAAACTGGGCAGCAATGACCGCGTGAAGGTCTGGCTGAACGGCGAGCTGATCCATTACTACTCCTCACCACGCTCCAGCGGCCCGGACGCCGATCAAATCCCGGTTTCTCTAAACCAAGGGAGTAGCCTCCTTCTTGCCAAGGTCGATAATGAAGGGGCCAATTGGCATCTTTACGCCCGCATGGAAGAACTGCTTTCCATGGACGACCGGCTGTTCGTTCTCAAACCGGCCGTGAGTCAGGTGCCAAAGCGAATCTCCGCAACTGTCTTGGCCGACTTGATTTCGGTGCTGGCTTTCAATGTGTCGGAGACGGCTGTGGGGCCAATTTCCTTAGAAGTGCACGCCGCACCCGGCCGGAAGGCCAATAAGGTCATCTTTCCGCGCTTGGAGCCAAGGCAAACCACTTGGCTGGATGTGGAATCAGAGGTCGATCTGGCAAAAGCGGAGAAAAAGATCGCAGTCGACGTAGCCGTTTCTTCCGGCTCTGTGAGCAAGATTTTTCATTTAGAGGAAGAACGAGTTCCTCTCACAGACGGCACCGTCTACTTGGTGCCTGGTTTTCACGTCGACCCTATCTGGCTACAGAGTCAGGCCGGATATCAAGAGTTGACCTTCTCGAACCTGGAGCAACACCTGCGCGCGGTGGAAGCGGATTCGAGCTTTCAAGTCTTTTTGCACGAGATCCCTTACCTCAAACCGTACTACGATTCACATCCTCAGGAGCGTGCGCTGATACGCCGTTTGGTGAAAGAAGGTCGCATTGCCACCGGTGGCAGCTATAATCAGCCCAACGAAACGACTATTTCCGGCGAGGCCCTCATCCGCAACATCCTCTATGGCCGACTGTTCCATGAAAACGTTTTAGGCGACTATCCGCGCGCCTATCAGCCCTGGGATGTCTTTGGTCACATCATTCAGTTGCCGCAGATTTTGACCAAATCCGAGTTCATCGGCACCGGCTTCACCCGCTCCAATTACCGCGAGCCGGAAGTGCGCGTTCCGGATGTTCCGGATGCCTATTGGGCTGTGGCGCCCGACGGCAGCAAGCTGCTAACCCGCAAGGTCAACTATGGCTTTGATTGGCGAGGATTTTCCTACAATATGCCGTTGAGCGCTCGCCAAAAGGCGGTCGGCGTTCTCCGAAACCAACAAAGCCAGGTGCCTGGACTACGTTATGATCTGATCCTGGATGCGAGTGATGAGAAGGCGCCCACTGCCTGGATGGTCGGCAGCAGCAAGGTATTCAAGACCTTTGTGCCGGAAGTGCGGTTGAGCGCCCACGGCATGGCAGAGTATCTCGCTGCCGTGTCTGAGCAGGCGAAACGCGACAATTTGGATATTCCCGAAGTTTCGCGCGATGAATCGCAATACAACGAAGGCTGTGAGCTTTCTCGTTTCGATCTCAAGATGGGAAATCGTCTGGGCGAAAACACGCTGGTTACCGCGGAGAAATTTGCCACCATTGCCAATGCCCTGGGCGCAGACTATCCGGCCGCTGCCTTGGACAAAGCCTGGCGGCAACTCCTGTTCGGCCAGCACCATGACGGTGTCACCGGCTGCGGCTCCGACATACCATATTTGGATTTGGTGGCCGGTTATCACGAAGCCGTCGAGCTTGGCGCACGTTCACTGGACCACGCTCTGGAGTTCATCGCCGAACACGCAAATACCCAAAGCAGAAAAGGCGACCTTCCTTTGCTGGTTTTCAATCCCCTCAATTGGCAGCGGGATGACCTCGTGCGAGCGCAGCTTACCTTCGAAAAGCCGTTATCGGGTTTTGCGATCATGGGCGATCAGGGAAGGCCCGTTGAATGCATCGTTGAAACTACGGTTGGAAAACCCAAGGCGATCACGTCAGCGCAAGTGACATTTCTTGCTCGCCAAATTCCCTCACTTGGCTATCGTACGTTTTGGGTTCGGCCTACCAATGCTCTGCCCCCGGTCGCAAAGCAAAACACAAGGGTTGGTAATAGCATCGAAAACGCCTATTATCGGCTCACTCTGGATGAAAAATTAGGTGGCGGCATTTCCAGTCTTATCGACAAAGCCTCTGGTCAGGAATTCATCAGCATCGAAAACGGCCATCCCGGCAATGAGCTCATTCTCCTCAAAGAAGGGGACGGTTTTGAGCCGGCCTGGCGCTTCCTCACCACCGGGGAAAAATTCTTTTCCAAGGATACTCGGTGCGAAATCGCCGTTCAGGAGAATCCGCTGTTCAAACGGATCGTCGTAACCGGCGAAATGCCGCGCATGCAAAAACGCGTTCAGGAAATCACTTTATATAACGGTCTGCCGCGCATCGATTTCCGCACTTATCTGGTCGATTATCAGGGATTGCGCGGCCAGAACATCCTCGAAAAGGTCAAGCATGATGATCGCGATTTCTTCTGCATCGGCTTTCCGGCGAATCTCCCCGGCGCGGTGCCGGTTTTGGAAGACCGTTTTGCCACCAAGACGTACTATCCCAGTAAAGAATACCTGAGCTACTACAGCACCGCCCGGGAATGGACCTCGCATCATTCCATGAACTCGTGCTACCAATGGATGGACAATAGCTATTCCGTGCGGGTCAATTTTGGCGACAAGGCCAGCATCGCCCTGGGACCTTGCGAAATTCTTACGCCAAGGAACAGCGCACTACGTCAAGCCGGATTTCGCTTACAAGCCGCATTAGCCAAGGCCGGGGTGACTTGCACTCCCAGCTATGATACCGTCAAGCGCGATTATGACATCCAGTATCGGCGCTTTAGCTTTTCGATTGGCACGAAAGGCGGCAATCAGTACAACGAGAAACTATTGCAGGGATTGAGCGCTGCCGACAAGGTGAATTTCGAGCAAAGCCTCGAAAAAGACGGTTACGCTTACCTGCTGGTGCATGATGGAAAATTAGTTGAAGCCTGGTTCGAGCTGCCGGTTCTGATGATCGTTGGTACGGACGAAAAATCCACAGAAGCAGCCGTTGACAAGCTGGTGGAGCAGTTGACGAAAGCGAATGACATCAACATTCCAGCCTCGGCCTACGTCTCCCCGCACAAGGCTTCCGTGCCACAACATGGACTTGCCATCCTTAATCGCGGCAACATTGCCGTCAGTACCGAGCCGGACGGCAGCATGATCCTGTCGCTCATGCACATCGTCCCCTGGCAAAATCCACTGTTGACCTGGACGCACGATTTTCCGGAACGTAAGACGCACGTGTTCGACTACGCCCTTGTGCCGCATGCCGGCAATTGGCGCGACGCCGATTTGGTACGCCGCGGCTATGAATTCAACAATCCGCTGATCCCTCTGCAAGCCAAGCAGAGCAAGGGCGAACTGCCTTCGTCCTTTTCATTCTTCAGCACTGAAGGCGCCGACGCCGTCATCACCGCCCTCAAGCCCAAATCGCAAGGGAACGAAGCGTTTCTGCGCCACAAGTCGACCGAGGTGAGCAACGGCGTGATCCTGCGTTTGTACGAATGCGAAGGACAGGGGGGAAGTCTCACATTTCGCTCCAGCTTGCCAATCCGCAAGGCGGAAAGCGTGAATCTGGTGGAGCGGAAACCGCAGCCTCTGCCCAGCGATGCAAACAGCGTGCAATTGCCGCTCACATCGAATTCAATCGAGACGTTGCAATTGACGTTGGATCAAACAGTGTCGAAGAGTAATAAGCAGGCGGCGGCAACGGCCGTTGCACCGATCTACGGCCGCTATTGGGAGCATAATGAAGGCGCCTCTCCTCTGGGCTATTTGCCGGTGAACGTCCGCATTTTGCCCAATCCCGATGAGCCGGCAGAGCGCTACAATCGCCGGGTGATCTGGCAGCTCAAAGTGGCGGTGTGCAATGACTATGTCGATTCAGACGTCGAGGGTATGGTAAAGATCGAGACGCCCGTGGGACTGCGTGCCGTCCCGGCGGAAATCAACTATCAGGTTCCTGCCGACAGCGAGCAATTCTATTCGGTCACGGTTGTTGCCGAATCAGAGAATTGGTCATCCGGATTTGTCCGCGCTTCCATCGAACACGGTGGCCAAACCATATTCGATGTGTTGGAGTTCGGTCTGCCCGAAAAAGCCAAAGAACAGGCGGCCATTCGTCAAGGTCAAGGCACCGGGCTGGAATGGGCGATTGAGCAAAAGCAGGATAAGATTCTCGTTCGAATCCACAATCCATACGCGCAGGCCGTCACCGGCGAGGTCACCCTCATCAGCCCGGTGGAGACCTGGGGACTGCTCAAAGTGAACCCAATCGCTCTAACCGAATTTCTTCCTTGGCGACAAGGCTTTACCATTCCCGCAAATGGCAACTCCGCGTTAGAGTTCTCCTCCGTTGCCCATGGTGTTCTGCGGTCCGCAGACGTGAAAGAATGGGCAGTTGCGAAACTGACTTATTTCGGGTATGTGGACTATAGGGTAGCCCTTGGAGATTTGGAAATCAAAAAGTAATGCAGCTTAAGCGTTCCGGCAGTCTGTCGTTACTTGTTCCACATTAGTGATTTTGTGTTGAAGACGCATGCAATATCCTACTCGAACCATTTCAGGGGCTGTCAAATGCTGAAAAGTCTCATCAAACTTTTAACTATCATCTTGTTTCTCACCTGGTTTTCCCTCTGGGTTTCAACAGCCAAGGCCGAAAAACCTTTTGACTATTTTCAAAACTCCTGGGCATTGATCGGTCTCAAGGATTACCAGCACGGAACGCGCATCACACCCAATAATGAGCTCATGCTGGCTGACAAGAAACTGCTCACGTTTCGGATAGGGCGAAACCTTACTGCCTTGGATCGGCGGCAAGTGAAGACCTGTCTCGACGGCTGGCTGCCGGTCATCTTGCTTACCGCCAAGGATGGACCGGTTCAGTACGATTTCACTATTTGGGCCACGCCGCTTCCTGACGTAAAGAACTGGCGCAAGGCCTATGGTTGGCCGACCGAAGGCGAGAACTACCTCAACTGGGCTTGGATCACAGCCACCAATACCGGCAAGGATTCCGCCCACGCTAGGATCAGCGCGACGATAGAAGATCTACCGGACTCAACTCTACCTCATTTTGAATGGTTCCTTGCGGCTGGGCAAAGCGAAAGAGTCGTTTATCGGGTCCGGTTTGAGCCCGTGCCCGACGATTCCCTGTATAGGGAAGAAGATCCGCATTTGTGGCTCAAGAGAACCGTCAATTATTGGCAAGAGTTTCTTGCTCGGGGCGCACGAATTCAGGTTCCCTGTCAAAAGGCTACCGATGCCCTCAAAGCCAGTCACGTGCTGCAATTGATTACCTCCGACCACGGCGAGCTAAACGGCGGTGAAGGATTCTATGACGAGTTCTACATTCGTGACGGCGCCTATCAGATCATGCAATTGGAGGAAGCCGGCTTTTGGGACGAGGCGGAGAAGGCCATCGATTACTATGTTCAGGCGCAAAGGGGCTATGGTCGTTTTGAGACGCAGGAAAACCAATACGACGCCAACGGTCAGGCGCTGTGGACGCTGTGGCAGTACTACAAAATAACCGGCTACAAAGGATGGTTGGCGGATGTTTATCCGCAAATGCTCCGGTGCAACGACTGGCTGAGAAGGGCATGCCGGCGAGAGCCGCCGGACTCTCCCTTCGCCGGACTGCTGCCAAGCGCCCCGGATGACGGTGAGTTTCTCTGGGACGGAAAACATCATGCGGTAGGTTATGACTTTTGGAACCTGCGCGGCCTCCAATGCGCCATCGATGCCGCCAAAGTGCTGAACCAAGTCCAGGACGTTGAAAGGCTAATGGCGCAGGCAAATGCCTACCGGGGAAAGATCGATTCGGCATGGATGCGAACCGGCGTTCCCTATTTTCCGCCAAGCTGGGAAAGTGAAGGAACCCATTGGGGCAATACGGAAACCCTGTGGCCGACCGAACTATTCGACGTTGCCGACACCCGCGTCACTGCCCTGTTAGACAACGTTCGCCGGCAGCATGGCGGCGGCTTTGTGGAAGGGGCCATCCAGTGGCTGGGCGTCCCGGATGCCATCCATCCCTATATGTCGGCGTACTCGACGATGGCCTCCTTGATCCGCGGCGAGAACGAGAAGGTTGTAGAAGACTTTTACTGGTACCTTTTGCATTCTACTGCCACGCACGCTTTTCCGGAAGGCGTGTATTACAAACGCCGCTTCGCCTGGAACAATACCATTCCTCACGGCACCGGCGCCTCCAATTACGCCATCCTGCTGCGACACATGCTCGTTCATGAGCGCGGCAATGAGCTGCACCTGTTGCCGGCCGTGCCGGATTGGTGGCTGGACAAGGGCAAGGAAATTCGCCTCGAGCGGGCGCCGACGCACTTTGGAACCATGAGCCTGATCATTCGGGGTACGTCAAAAGGAGTGGAAGTCAATTTTGTCCCGCCAGACAAAGAAAGGCCCTCGCGTATAGTCCTGCATTTGCCGAAATCCCGACATCTTACGAAGCCGATTGATGGCGTGCAGGTCATCCTTCAGCCGAATCAAAAGAAGCGCTGGGACTTTGAGTCCGTGGTTAAGGAGTATGAAAAGCAAGCATTCCCGATCGATTATGTCACGCATTGGAAGAATCTGAATTGAGATCCTTTTGCTACCGAACCAGGAGAGACGAACTAATGGCCGCCCTCAGAAGAATCGCCGCACTTGCACTTGTATTCCTTTCAGCTTGGATGTCCTGTACAAACCCAAAGCAACTGATTTTAGCAGATGGCGGAAAGAGCGACTTTCGAATTGTCCTCAGTGCAGGGGCATCGCCGTCCGAACGGCATGCAGCGACCGAGCTGCAACATTTCCTTAAAGAAATCTCCGGCGTCGAGCTTCCCATCGCCAGCGACGAGGACTCACTGACCGCCCACGAGATTCTGATCGGCGACAACCGGCACCTGCAGGAATTGCCCGTGCAAACGAATTGGGACAGCTTGGGAGATGAAGGATTCATCATGCGCACGACCAGGAATCACCTTATTCTTGCAGGTGGTAAACAAAGGGGCAGCTTGTACGCGGTCTATACCTTTTTAGAAGAGGTTCTTGGCTGCCGCTGGTTCGCGCCGAATGTGAGTAGAATTCCCACGACGGGTCGCATTGCCATCAAGACGATTGACGTGCGAAAAGTACCCGTACTTGAGTTCCGCGCCGTTGGTTGGCCGCCGTCGTCGGATGCGGACTGGGCCGCTCGCAACAAAGTGAATGCCGGCGCGCCTCTGGACGAAAAGCATGGCGGACGCCTCGAAATAAAAGGCGGCGGACATAGCTTCTTTGCCCTTCTGCCACCGGAGCGCTATTTCAAGGAGCACCCGGAATACTATGCCGAGATCAACGGCAGACGCACCTATCAAAAGGCGCAACTGTGTTTGACCAATCCGGAGGTGGTGCGATTGGCAGCCGAAGGCGTGAAAAAATGGATAGGCGAAAGTCCAAATACCAAGCGAGTTGCCGTCGGCCAGGGTGACTGGGGCGGCTGGTGCGAGTGTCCGAACTGTCGGGCGATTGATGAACGCGAAGAAAGCCACTCGGGATCACTCATAAACTTTCTCAATCAAATCGGCGAAATCATCGAGAAAGATTTTCCTGATGTGTCAATCGTGTCCCTGGCTTATCAGCACACGCGCAAACCGCCAAAGAGCATCCGACCGCGCCGCAATGTCATCCCGTGGGTTTGCGGCATCGAGTGCTGTTACTCGCATCCCATCGAGACTTGCGAATTGAATCGCTCATTCAAAGAAGATGTTCACGGCTGGGCGAAGCTGACCGACCACTTTTACATTTGGGATTACACGGCCAACTTTGAGCACTATATCATGCCGCATCCCAATTTGCGTGTGCTGCAACCCAATATCCGGCATTTTGTGAACAACCATGTCCGCGGCATCTACGCTTCCGGCAACACCGGCAAGGGTTCTGAAATGGGCGAGCTGCGCGGCTATCTGCTAGCAAAGCTTCTCTGGAATCCGGATTATGATGTGGAGGCAGGCACGAGAGAATTCCTGCAGGCTTACTATGGCCAAACCGCTGCGCCGATTGCCATGTACCTGAAATTGATGCACGACAAAGTGGAGGCCGATAGCATTCACTGCTTCATCAATAGCGGGCCAATGCATGGGCACTTGCAGCCGCCGATGATCGCCAAGGCGAAGGAACTCTTTGACGAAGCCGAGCGGTTAGCCGAAAATGCTGCGGTCTTGCAGCGGATAAAGGTAGCGAGAATGCCCATCCAGCACGTGGAATTGGAATGGGCGAAACCAAAGTACCGCGTCGTGAACGGCGTATTCCAAGCTGACTTGATCCCCGGAGCTGAGCAATTAGCAGAGCAGTTTGTACAGACCGCCGAGCGCAACGGCGTCACCTCCATTTGCGAGTTTGAAAACAGAACCCCAGCCTGGCACCTGCAACAGCAAGCATTTTGGAAAAAGACCTGGCCGGCCGTTCGTTTAGAAAATGACCATTTGCGAATCGATGTCGTGCCGGGATTAGGCGGCAGAATCGTTAGCCTCTGGCAAAAGAATAAGAATCGCGAGTTGCTGCTGCCGGCGCAGCCAGATGGCCGCGAGTATCCTTGGTCCGGCGGCTATGAAGAATACAGCGAGCGTGGCGGACGCGAAGCAGGTTGGCGGGAAGCGTACGAATTTCACGAAGAAGAGCCAGGCAAACGCCTGCGGATTTGGTCAACCATGCCCAGCGGATTAAAATTGGAGCGCACCATGGAATTGGATGCGCACGAACCGCTACTGACGATCCAATCAAGGCTCATCAACACTGCCAATGCCCCCAAGGTCGCCTGCCTACGCGTGCATCCGATCTTTCAGCTTGGACCCACGGAGCAGGTAACAGTATCCTTTGCCAGTGTTGGTGGATCAAAGCGCTCCTTTGCCCTAACGGTTCCTCCGGGCCGCTTACGAGAAAAACTGATATTAAAGTCGGATGAGCGTCCAAACGGAAGTATGCAAGCGGTGAACAGCCAGCTCGGACTGGCGATCACCCAAGAGTTTGACGTGCAGCAGGTCGAGGAGTTTTGGCTGGATTGGCTCCCCGCACGAGAGCGCTTCTTTGCGGAATTATCCTCGCCGGAGGAAACACTTGCACCCGGCGAGTCCATTCACTTGACACATCGGTACAAAATCTCGGAGATTCCGGCAGCGGGCAAGTGATGGCTGCAAAGCGATTTCCCGCAGTACGGTTTCTGTTCTCTAAAGAGCACTGGTGATAGGCGTATGGAATGATTGGGCTGTCATGCCGCCGGCATCCTACCCAGGCCGATCCGCCTTTGGCAGACGGCTTCCCCAGCTTACCAGATGATTGCCCTATGGCGAACAGAGCGTTAGCCAGGGAATATCCCTTTGGGATGACGTAAATTGTTGCACTCACGCGCTTGAAAGCAAGAGTCAGAATTACTTTCAGGAGATACTCTTAATCACGAAGACAAACCATTGCCCAATACACGCGGAGAAATCATGAAACGAATCATCTTCCTGCTGCTGTTTTTGAG
>DYKH01000495.1 GCA_020722685.1 Caldithrix sp.
ACCTTCACAATTTCCATCGTCGTATCTCCTTCTTCGAGTTGCCGACTGTGAAACGCGGGCTAACGGTTGGCTTCACCCGCACGCGGAGCAAAGCGGAGCGTGTCGGGTGCAAGCGGTTGTTAGGCGGCGTTCACATGCTTCAACTCAATTGACCGATTAGAGTCTCGGTCTCTGATACAACTTTTTCTCCAGCTTTCAAGGCTTCCTTTCGCATGGCGAGTATTGTAGCAATCTCATCGGAGATTTTCTTCTGGATTTCAGTAGGTGGGATAGGTACTAACACTTTCGCTAAATCATCTACGGAGATGGCAGGAATGGCGTGACCTGTCATCAGGCGTCTCACTTGGCGTAAATAATATTCGGTTCGCATATACGCCAACAGGAAAAGTGGTTCTACGCCATGAATGTTACGCAATACGGCAAAACCATTGGAACAAATCGCTCCATCTTCATCTTCAGTAACTAGTGCAGTGGCATGACGCGATGTGCCCGTACTTGCTCCTGATATAGCCGTAATAATATCGCCCTGCCGCACGCGATACGTTGCTCTGGAGGGCGCTTCATGTGGCTTGATGATTTGTTGAGATACAACTTGCATTGTACGCGCGTCAACGTCTGAAATGGCAATGTAGCGTATATCGCCATTAGATGCTAGGCGAAAATCATCTGTCTCATTGAGAATGTCTGCTATTTCACCTAGCGGTTTTGCGCCGTTCGTTTGCAAACGCTCAAGTAGTTTGCGGTCTTCAGGATGATAGTGCTCTACATCCAACCGTGCATTGAGCATTTCTTCTGGCACGGAATAAATTGATTCGGTTTCGGATTCAAGATTGCCGTCTTTGAATCGGCTGTATGCGCGTGCGATTTCGTCAATATCATCATCAACAACATGGAAGCCCGATGATGTCTTGATAAATTTGCCACTGTCGTCACGCTTGTAAACAGGTTGTCCCTTTACATCATACCCAATCTTTTGTATCCGAGCCATGAACACTCGGTCTACGGTTGCTGGCAATTTCTGAAGTAAGAGCAACGATGTCTTGATGCCCGTGCCATAAGGAACAAAGGCTTCTTGGGGAATGGATACTACCCCCAGCACTTTGGCTTGAGAACGAATCCAGAATCGGATATGGCTATTTGAGATATTCTGCAACAGACCATCTGGCAATACGATAGCCATTCGTCCGCCAGGACGTAATAGTTTCAAGCACTTCTCGATGAAGAGAACTTCGGGAGATTGCCCTGCTAAAACATTTCTTGTTACTTCCCATTCTCCATTGCTGGTTCTATTCCATCTACGGGCAAGTAAATAAGACTTGAGAATCCTTTGGTCTCCTATTTTCCCTTTACTGCCGAAAGGAGGATTGGTGAGCACAATATCAAACGCATTGTTGAATTGCTCATTTTCGACAAGCGCATTGGCACAAATAATCTCTGTTCCTGCACCGCCTTCAAAGGCAAGCCGAATCGTTGCGGAAAGAGCAACATCGGGATTAAATTCAATACCGCGAATATATTCTCGAACATAAACCGATTTATCAATACCAGGATGATTGCGGCAAATATGAGAGATTGCTTGAATGAGAAAGCCACCGCTTCCACAAGCAGGGTCAATGATGGACTCATTCGGCTTTGGGGCTATCATCTCAACGGCAAGACGCACTATTGGATGGGGAGTAAAAAACTCTCCCCTGTCGCCCCGTTGATGCCGATATACAAAAGTTTGGAAGGCTTCCCCTTTTACATCGCCAGGCGTTTGAGCAAGGCTGATATATTGAAGTCGTCCAACGATGTAGGCCAATGTCAAGGGTTTGAGTTTCAAAGCGTCATCTGAAAATAAAGAGCCATACTCGCTTCGCACCGTATCAAAAAGCCTTCCGATACGCAGTTCAAAATCGCTTGGCTTGTTTGCAAGGATATTCTTGTATTCGCCAGAAGTAATGCCAAACTGCAATCCGCGCCTTGTGGAATTTTGCTCGTCATAGAGTTTCATGACAAGCAGTTTCACCATCTCATGAAAGATTTTATCTTTGAGTAAACCTTCGTTAGCATAGGTATAGTTGTGGCACTCGTCAAAAATAGCAGAAAGATTCGGCGCAGGGCGCAACTCGTGGGGACGCGGCAGCGTTGCTGGGAGCAGGCTTTCTTCCGTAAACAGAAGTTGTTGCTCCTTTATCTTTCTGCCACGCGCAGGAGATTGTTTGTAAATTCCT
>DYKH01000496.1 GCA_020722685.1 Caldithrix sp.
TCCTTACACCCGTCAACTTGGCTGCCGCCGCTACATTATAACCTCCTTTCCCGTAAAATTTGCCGAGATAATTTTCCTCGACATATACGTCGGCTTCACGCATCTCCTGATAGTATATTACTTCGTGGATTAGATCCGTCGGCGCCGGCGCCAGGGCGGCCTTGATAAATTCCTCTTTGCTGTCGGAGTAGGACACCAACGTAATTGTCTTAGGCGTATACTGCCGAGCGTTTTTGAGATACGGCAGGGCCGCCGGTATGGGATTGACGGCGGAATCGATTGACGTGATCGCAACTTTTACAAATGCGGCGCCGCTTACTGTCGCGGCCCGCCGGACATAAACGCCTTCGACGGGGGACAACAACATGTCCAAGAGTCTCCGATAATACACGGCAGTTATTTGGGATAGAACAATCTGATTTTCGTTCATCATGTGGACGCACCCTACGGTCGCATCGCCGATCTTCCACGGCATAGCGGCATACTTTTTGGGCAGAATGGCCATATATTCCGTATCCGGAATCATCGTCAGATATGAATCGTAATCCGGCAGAGCCTTGATAATTACAATAGGAACCATATAGCCAATTCTTATCACAACAGAGGTATCCCTTCCGGGGCATACTTCACCCTTTTTTATTCATATATTACTTTTCTTCTCAAAAACCCTGCATATTTCCTTTGCGGCGGGGAGCGAAATCTTTCCAGACGCGGCAGGTGGAACGCTTTTCGCAGTTCTTGCAAAAAAGCTGGGTGACGTAGCCGCCGTCTGGACATGGCCGTCTTTCATATAAAGGAGGGAATGCTTTTTCCGTGACGACGGCTTCAGAGGCTTCTGGTTTAATCAACGGCGGCCTCCTCCTTTTTGTCGTCTACCACCTCGACCTCTATCTGTTCGGAAGACGGCTGGTCCGCATAGGACAACATCGCTGTCTTTTGCAGCATATATTCTGTAATTACCGGTAATTGGGGGCCTACGATTTCGGGCAGGCTTTTAAGGAGTTCTGTCGTCTTTTTTTGTATGTTGCGTAATCCTTGTAGAGTTTCTTCCCGGAGATTCGGCTCGATGAAATAACTGGTCCATGCTAATTCCAGCATCTCAAGCTCGTTCGTGATGGAAGTAATTCTCTTGCGGAGCATATTGGGGTGGAACATCGTATTCATGGCATCACGGAGCTGGTCGTAGTATTCCCGAGAGGCTTGCCATACAGCGTTGATCCGCGCCATGTGGTCTTTTACCGCCCGTAATGCACGGTCGCGCTCTGCTTGCATTGCCTCAATTTCCCGATCTTTTTCTTTGATTGCCCTCGCGGTTTGTGCGACTTGCTCTTGCGCATGGGCGAGTCGTTCTTCTACTTCAGCGCGGAGTTCTTCTGCGGCCTCCCGTCTAGATTGCTCTCGTATGGCTTCCAATTCGTCTAATTTGTCTACTAAGGCTTCTTGAGCTTTCCTGTTACTTTTTTCCAGTTGCGCCTTTGCTCGTTCCAGCTCTTTTATCCGCTCTTCATATTGAGCGGTTTTTTCCCGTTCTTTTTCAAGTTCTTTGTGAATCGCTATGTCCTCTTCCATCGCTTTCTGTACTTTTTGGAGTTGTTCAGTTGTCACCGGTTCCGGATGAGGTGGGAGGGGCGCTGTTAGGATCTTATAGAACGTTTGCTGTTCTTGTTGCGACATTTCAAGAAGCATATTAAGCTGGACTCTATTAAAGCGCTTTTGGGTATGAAGCTGATACAATTCGTCAATTAGCGATGCTTTGATTTTTTCTTCCCGCTGTTTTTCAATAGCCTCGTGTATTTTTCTCGCGTAGAACTCCCGTTCTTGTTTCGTTAGGACTCTACGATAGAGTTCAGTGTCGTAGACAGAATCCATGTCATCATGGCGAACAAGTACACACGGCACTTCGGAGATGCCAAGAGCTTGCGCCACTTTTAACCGGTGATTGCCTGCGATAACCGTGTAGCTGTTTGGGTCATCTTGAGCGCGAACGACAAAGAGGGGATCGAGAATCCCGTGTCTTTCGATAGAAAGGTACAAATCGTTATAATCAGTTTCGGATAATGGAGGCAAGGGATTATCCGGGTTTACATGAAGTTTTTCTGTGGCAATGAGAATGACTGGGTTCATTTGACAATTTCTCCTTTCTTTGTTTGTTTTTGGTTGATGTCGGTTAATAATATAGGAAGGACGTCTAAGAGCAACAGTTCGGTGGC
>DYKH01000497.1 GCA_020722685.1 Caldithrix sp.
TCGTCTCGCTCCGAACCTTTTTTGTCAGCATGGAGATCGCGCTCGAACTCGACGACTGGGCGCCTCCCACCCCCGAGATGACCGCTTTGCTGGATCGTTACCTCGAACGCTGGGAACGCTTCGGCAACAAAGAACGCCTGCTGACCATCTACAACCTTTCGCGCCCGGTCGCGTCCATTGTCAAGGCGCTTCAATGGCATCAGGGCATTACCCGCATGGAAAGCCCTGTCCGCGAAGAGTACGCGTGGATCGTCCCTGAGGTGTTGAGGGAGTTTATGGTGTATGAGAAGATGTTGGAGAGTTTGGAAAGCTAATCTTGACATTAAAACTGATGTCAGATATGATATGGCATACGACATCATAAGGAGAGAGATAAAATGACAAGGTATGCTCTTAGCCTCCCTAATGAACTCAAACGTGACGCTGAAAGGCTTGCCAAAAAGCAAGGCGTTTCATTGAATCAATTCATCCTTTGGTCGGTCGCCGAGAAAGTTGGCGGACTGATGCAGGGGTTGGATGATCCCGATTTTCCCGCCATCACCTATCGCCGCGGGGCATCTGGGACGATTTCCCCCATCCTGCGCGGAACGGGGATACGAGTCCAAACGATCGTTCTGGCGGCAGAAAATCAAACACCTGCCGAAATCGCTGAAGACTACGATTTACCGAAGTCGCAGGTCCAGGAAGCGTTAGGTTTCTACGAAATCCATCGCGCCGAAATTGATGCCCACATTCAAGCAGAGGTCGCGTTGGAGCCGAAGGATGAGTAAGAAACTTCACTTGCATCTCGATGCGGATACCGCTAGCAAAGCTTTGTACAATGCCTTGCTGGAACGCGGACATGATGTGACACGCACTCCAACGGAATGGATGCCATTCGATGCTAGTGACGAACAGCAACTACTTGGCGCGACCGCCCAGGGCCGCGCCATTTTTACCTATAACATTCGGGATTTCACCAATCTTGGGGAAAAGTATCCCCATCATGCAGGCATCATTCTTGCGCGGCAAAACAGGATGAGGCTGAAAGAAATCATTGATGCGCTGGATCGTATTTTACGGGAAACAAGCGCCGCCGAGTGGATTGGTCAAACACGGTGGCTGAATGAATGGAGAAAGTAGCAGACATCAGTTCGATCTCTGAAAACCGCCAGACAAAACACATGTATACTTAAGTCGATGACAATCCACAGCATTCCCCAAATTGGCGACGGTTTACGCAATGCCGTCACTTTCAACTTCAAGAATCCGCGCGAAGTTCTGATGAGGGCGGAATTAATCCCAACTCACGCGGAGCATTTTTTCAACTTGCTCGAATCGCGAAAGGTTGAATATGCGCTTGTGAACGGCATTGCCCTGTTGACCTACGTAGAGGGACGCAACACACAGGACATTGACATCATCATGGCCTTGCCTTCGCTGGCGAAATTGCCTGAAATCGAGAGTCAGGATATGTATTTTGCGCGGGGCAAATTCGGCGAATTACAGATTGACATCCTGCTCATGAAGAATCCCCTGTTTGCAAAAGTGGACAAGAATTTCACGGCAACCAAGAAGTTCATGGATCGGAAAATCCGTTGCGCAACGGTCGAAGGGCTGATTTTGGTGAAACTCTTTGCCCTGCCGTCATTGTATTGTCAGGGAAGTTTTGAGCGCGTGGGAATTTACGAGAACGATATTGCCACGTTGATGAATGCCTTCAACCCCAGAATGGAACCGCTGTTCGAGGAATTAAGCAAACACCTGGATGAAGCCGACATGATGGAAGCTCGAAACAGCACTGCGGAAATCGAAGCGCGTATTCAGAGATTTCGCAAAGCGAGTAAATAGGGCCAATACTTCCTCGCGCTCGTTTTGACGTTTGGCTGGACAACCACAGGGATTACCAAGAATCAGTCTTATAATTTCAACTAACCGAATTCTTAATACTGAAGCAGATTCCATGACCACGCCATTTATCTGTCATGTCGAATGGGGCACGACCGGTCCCGAGTCTCTGCG
This sequence comes from Caldithrix sp., assembly GCA_020722685.1. Next base: position 2,002 of record DYKH01000497.1, read on the forward strand.
GAGATTCCTGAACCAGATGTTCGGTTGGGAATTCCAATCATTCGCGCCCAATTATCTGATCTATATCCCTGCGGATGGCGGCGCAAGTGTCGGCATCATGGAATCGGACCAGATGCGCGCGGGCGGATCGCCCAGCGCTTCGGTACGTGTTCTCGACATGGATGCCATGCTGGCGAAAGCGGAAGAATTCGGCGGCAAGAT
>DYKH01000498.1 GCA_020722685.1 Caldithrix sp.
TCTTTGCAGACTACCTGACATATCTCTGGTAGTAAAAGCAGGCATGAGGCTTCTGCGTAGTTGAGAGAATCTAACGAAAACGCCGCGGACGCAGCTTTCTTGTGGTCGGATAGAGCCGCGCTGCAATAGCCCGCGATTTGGTAGATAATCAAGTGAAAGTACGCTTGCAAAAATAGAGGGAAAACGGAGTGACTACGATTTCTGATGGGAGTGGAGGCATTAAACACTCTCGGGCTTTCCGATTTAGGCGTTTTTTGAACTGGTTTCCGCTGGGGCTCACCTATTCTTTCTTATACATGGCGCGCTATAATTTGACGGTTTCCAAGAATGCTCTTGGTGAGCTGATGACCAAGGCCGACTTTGGGACCATCTTTGCCGCCGGCACCATCACCTACGCCTTTTCTTTTTTGATCAACGGCCCGCTGACCGATAAAATAGGCGGCAAGAACGCCATGTTGATTAGCGCCAGCGGAGTGGCTTTGATGAACGTCCTGATGGGCATTTTAACCTACGCCCTCCTCACTTCCAACGCCCAATTCAATCTGGTGCTCTGGTTTTCGATTCTGTACGCCGTCAACATGTATTTTCAGAGCTATGGCGCGGTGGCCATTGTCAAGGTCAATTCCAATTGGTTTCATATTCGTGAGCGCGGAGTGTTTGGCGGCATCTTTGGCATCCTGATTTCTTTGGGACTTTACTTTGCTTTTGACTGGGGTCAGTTGATCGTCAACGCCACTGTTGCTTCTCCAAAGGACTTGAATTTTGTTCAACGCGCTCTGCGTTCCCTGCTGGCATTGGACGGCTCCAGTGGAGTAGACCAAAACTGGTGGGTTTTCTTCATCCCCGCGATTATTTTGGGCGTCTTTGCACTCATCGACATTTTCGTCCTGCGGGAGAAACCATCCGGCGCCGGCTTTGCCGATTTCGACACCGGCGATGCCTCTTCCGGCGAGGCCGACAAGCCTTTCCAACTCAAAGAAATCGTCGTCAAGGTGTTGACCAACCAGATCATTCTCACCATCGCCGTCATCGAGTTTTGTTCCGGTGTGCTGCGGAACGGCATCATGCACTGGTATCTCATTTTCACCAATGACATGGGCTATCCGCGCGGCTTCTTTGTCAATGCCCATTGGGGACTGCTGCTTATGTTGGCTGGCGTCTGCGGCGGGATGCTTGCCGGATTTATTTCTGACAAAATTTTCGGCTCCCGTCGTGGGCCGGTGGCGGCCCTGCTCTACGCAATGATGCTGCTGAGCACAATTTCCATGTGGCCGTTTGTCATGGCGACCAACAACGGCAATGAACAAGGCTTTCAAGTCAGTATCGACCCAAAACGATTGGCGCAGTATGAAAAGGAGCATCGGTTGACCTTGCCGATGGTCAAGTCCGAGGTTGAAGCGAGATTTCACATCGTGAAGAACGACAGCGCGGCCGGCAAAGTGGTCTGGACGGTCACATCCACTAACGCGAAGGACAGGCTGGCCACCAAAATAGCGGGAATTACCGTAGCGGAATACGAGCGGTACAACAAATACAAAGGCAAGTCGGAAAAGCTACATATTCAACTGAAAGACGTGGCGGAGGTAATCGGCGCTCCGATCAACACCCATGCTTATGTGTTGGGATTCATCGTCGTCTTTATGTCCCTCTGCGTCATTGGCGTACACGGCATGCTCTCTGGCACCTCCACCATGGATTTTGGCGGTCGGCGCGCGGCTGCGACAGCAGTCGGCTTGATCGACGGTTTTGTCTATCTGGGCACCGGCGTGCAGTCCCTTTCCCTCGGCTTTCTCACCAGCCAGAACTGGAATTATTGGCCGCCCTTTCTGATTCCTTTTGCCATTCTCGGATTGGCATTGGCAATCAAAATTTGGCATGCGTATCCGCAGGCGAAGAGGAAAGGATAATAATGAACACTGTGAAGATTGCTCTCAATCTTAAACGGACGAATAAGCCTTTCCTCAGAAGTTCGGCTGTAATATCACAATCGTAATCGTAATCCTAATCCTAATCCTAATCATGCTTCGAATGGGCGTTTTCTCTGAAGAGTGACTGCAATCGCGAATGAAAGCGCATCTGCGCCAATGTATATATCGGCCCTTATTGATGTGCATTCGCGGTTTCCAACTTTCGATCTTGTGTCTTAGCGGTTCCTTGGTGATTTCATACTTGACTATACTCGTTATGGGTTATTTTTTCAT
>DYKH01000499.1 GCA_020722685.1 Caldithrix sp.
GGGCCAGGTCGCGCAGCGGCTGGCTGACGACGGGGGTTGATTCGACGACCCGCACGTTGGATTGCGGGGCGAGGGACTGGCTTTCACTCGGGGCGGCGTAGGCCGAACCGGAGGCGCCAATCGGGCTGATGAGCATGGCCAGCAAAACCAGGGCGCTGGTAAGCCGCCATACATGGTTGGTTTTCATCGTTACAATTCTCCTTTCGAATTTCATTTTGCGTTTTGAACTAATTTTGAACTAAAGATGTAACAAAAAAGGGAACTATACGAGTTGCATTTAAGAATCTGTTCTTCCATCTCCTTGTTTTGCGAAAGATTATCTTTCTGTTGCCCACAAACGGCAACCGGCATTTTCAGCCAAAAGCAGAAAATGCCGGTGTCGCGGAAAGACCGATTGCCTGGCAGGACGCAAACGCACGAGGCGCAGTCAAATTCAACAGACCAGGCGCTTGTCTTCCAGGTTGCGTAAGGCGCAGTGACAGGAAAAGACATAATTGTATTATGACAGTTTTCTCATTTTTGTCAAGCATTTTGTATGGGTGTGGTCTAAAGTTTCGGAGAATCTCTGCGTTGGTAAAGGGCTTTGCCAAATTTGAAATTTCTCCAAGGATTGGATTTTGACTTTTTAGGATTCGGAACAGCATCCAGTAAATGATCATCTGAATTCAATTTCTCTTGAAGAATGAGACGTATCGCTTCATCGCCAGTAAGGACTTTCGCAGGAGTAGCTTCCGGTTTCTTTAATTTCTGCTTGCGAATACCAGCCTCGACCTTCGACCAATCTTCCTGCCAACGATCGGAACAGATCATGTTTCGCAAAGCCAGCATTGGGTTCACATGTTGCTCCGCCCAATGCATCCCAGCTCCTTTCAATCGCGCTTCGACCACGAGCTTGTTGCCGCTCTCAACGATCCCGCTTCCGATTGGCCAACCCTGGGCTTGAAAGGTCGGGTATTGGATTTGACTTTCACGCTTTTTCAAATACGCATAGTTGCCTATGATCGGCTTCTCCTCAGGATATTTCTTCTGCAGTTTCCGCATCTCCAGCAATAATTTCTTTGGACCTTCATGTTTCAACTGATGCAGATGTTCTTTCAACCAGGACTTGCTTTCTTCCGTACGTTCTCCATATAGAAACTCGCCCACCGGGTTGATGTGTTCTGCTGCGTGCGCAAAATCCAGAATGCGCACTGTATGCTGACAATGATAGTCTGTGAAACCTTGCAACCATTCCGCTCCATCCATTACTGCCGCCACTGCTTTGGCATTTTGCACTCCCCGCCGATGCATTTCTCCCAAGCTGGCTGTTTCAAACTCCTCTGAGCTCACTTTCCTCGAAAAATAGCTTAAATTCCGGGTGTGTACCACCATTTCTCCCTTTTCCCGCACCGCGGGCTGCACTTCTCCGATCACCAGCGTTCTTACTTCTGCCCACGCGCCATGTAATAACGGCACCATCGCTCCGTCCGCACTGATCTGCAGTTTCTCCGGCTTAACTGTTGCACGCGGCATCTTTTTCTGCAGCCACTCTACTTCTGCCTTTTGTATTTCTTCATAGACCGCCCCAGCTTTCTCCGTGTTCCTTTGGCTGACGATCTTGCTGACTTTGATCCCCGTGAATTCGCCAAACATTTCTACCGCCCTTCTGAATGGCATCCAGCTTGATACTCTCACCAGTTGCTCATGTCCTTTTGGCGTCAGTTTCCCCGGCAACAATTCCAATTCTTCATCGAGGGGGAAAATCCCCTGCCCGCATTTCAGGCATACTCCGTACTCCCGTTCTAATTCGATCTCCTGTCCTTCCCGCGTTTCCAGCTTCCGTTTCTTTTTTCCCTTCTTCAGTAATTCTCCGCCGCACTTCGAACACACTGTTTCCTTTTCTCCTACCTCCCAGTCTGCGCTCCTGCTCTTCATCGCCGTGCCTGCGATCATCCGTGCTCGCATCACCGACAACCGCTTATCCACCTCTTCTTCGATTTCTCGCATAGTGGCCTTGGGATGTTTTTCCCGTCACCCGCTTGTCCCTGCTATCACCTCGTCACTCAGTTTTTTCCATTCCTCTTCTGCTTTTGCCTTTTTCATCAACTGCCTCCTTCTTCCTTTTCCCCCCATCTTACTCCTCTTTCCCGAAACTTTAGACCACACCCTTGATTTCTTCTTGTGGAAGTGAAAGCCAAGAAAGTCGAAGCCGTCTTGTCC
>DYKH01000500.1 GCA_020722685.1 Caldithrix sp.
AAAACCGATGATCGTCAGGGAGGATAATACGCCCTATGGAAGTGAGAAGCCATGAGGGATTTTTCTTAGAACAGAGGTAATACCCTTAAAAGGGGGTAATGAAGAGGGCTCTATCGAATATATCAAAACACTAATAAAGGATCGCTTTCATGACAAATCTTCCTGACAAAACGCCACGATCCGAGTTTCTTAGATTCCCTGAAGATTTCATGTTCGCGCTTACAGAAGAAGAATTTGCCAGCTTGAAATCACAATTTGTGATTTCAAGCTGGGTGGGAGCCGGAGGGCAAGAATATATGCCTTTACAGAACAAACAAGTGAAACAATTAGACGAACGAGATAGCCTAAGAGGAATTATCACTGCAAAAGGACTCTTTTTCTAACTTTAACAGAACAATTTATCAAATGCGTAGGAAAGCATAGCCATGAGTAAAGATTTGACATTTTGTCACCTGGGTCTCAGGAACTGGAAAAATTTCGCCAATGCGGATACGGCCACTCAGAATCGCACTTTTTTGGTGGGGCCGAATGCATCTGGAAAATCCAACTTTCTTGATGTTTTCCGTTTCCTAAGGGATCTCGCTTCCCCTGGCGGAGGTTTCCAGGAGTCCATCAAACGCCGCGGCGGGGTTACGGCAATTCGCTGCCTAGCAGCTCGACGATACTCGGATGTGGAGTTGCTCGTCGAACTTAACGGCGATCCAAAATGGAAATATGAGATCGCGTTCAATCAGGACAAACAGCGTCGTCCAATCCTTCGAAAGGAACGGGTGCTCCGTAACGACGAAGTCATTTTGGAGCGTCCTGATAAAGAAGACCGTAAAGACGAAGCCAGATTATCACAGACCTATCTTGAGCAGGTCAATGTGAATCGTCCCTTTCGCGATTTAGCTGCGTTCTTTTCCTCCATTCGTTATCTCCATCTCGTCCCTCAGCTTGTAAGGGAACCCGATCGCTCTGTCGGCCGCTCTAACGACCCATTTGGCGGCGATTTCTTGGAACAGATTGCGAAGACCCCCGAAAAAACCCGCAACGCCCGAATGCGTCGAATAAAGAGCGCTCTCCACGTTGCTGTTCCCCAGCTTCAGGAGATCGAAGTCCAACGCGATAACCGTGGGATACCGCACCTAAGGGGTAAATTTCAGCACTGGCGGCCGCAAGGCGCGTGGCAGACTGAGAAACACCTCTCGGACGGCACATTGCGTCTTATGGGACTCCTATGGGCAGCGATGGAGGGAGGTGGTCCGCTCCTTCTAGAGGAACCGGAGCTTTCTCTTCATCCGGAAATCATCCGCATGCTGCCGCAAATGTTTGCCCGCATTCAACGGCGCACCGCCAGACAGATATTTGTCAGCACGCATTCGTCCGACCTGCTCCAGGATGCAGGAATCGGTCTTGATGAGGTTCTGCTTTTTATTCCAAAAGACGAAGGCACCACGGTGAGCGCAGCCGCTGCGCACGCTGACATAAAGAAACTCCTACAGGGCGGTCTTTCCCTCGCTGACGTTGTGATTCCCAAAACGCGGCCGGAGAAAGCGTCACAATTGCCGCTGTTCGGAGATATCTGACATGGATGGACTTCTGACAATACACGTGGCAGTGGAGGGCATTGTGGACGAGGCGGTGGCGCAAAAGCTGATAATTGATGCCGGTGGCTTTCCGGGCACGGTCTATGGAAAAATGGGCAAGCCATTCCTCCATCAAAAGATTCAAGGGTTCAACAATGCGGCCAAGTGGTGGCCGTGGCTGGTGCTGGTAGATTTGGATAATGACGCGCAATGTGCACCACCATTTTGTGCAGAATGGGTGCACGAATCGGCTACTTATCTGTGTTTCCGTGTCGCCGTTCGAAAGATCGAGTCATGGTTACTGGCGGATGCGGAATCATTGGCCTCTTTCCTTGGGGTAAGCTCGAAGAAGATCCCTAAAAATCCCGAAATCCTTGATGACCCTAAAAGAGAAATGGTCAATCTTGCACGCCATTCACGACGAAGCGCGATCCGGAGTGACATGGTGCCGCGGGAAGGAAGCGGCAGATCTGTAGGTCCTGCCTACGCCTCAAGGCTGATCGAATATGTGCAGGGCTCCTGGCGGCCGGCTGTCGCAGGCAGACACGCTGAAAGCCTGAATCGTGCGATCGCCTGTCTTCAACGGCTTATCAAACAGGTCCCGCAATGATACCAAAGGAATGCAAACG
>DYKH01000501.1 GCA_020722685.1 Caldithrix sp.
CAGGCTGTAAATCTCCAGTCTCACCAAAGCCGGCGCAGGCAGGTCATAGCGAATCGCGGTTGAGGCATTAAACGGATTCGGGTAGTTGGGGTAAAGCTGAAAACGCTCAGGGAAATCCGCATCCCGTGACTGTACCACCCGAGTCGGATAGTCCCTGCCATTCACCCGAGCACCGACAAGGAGATATTCATATACAATGGCCCCGAAAGATATTCGCTTGACTGGACCAACGCCGGGGGCATACCATTCTGCCCAAGAGGCATCAGGAAACGCTGCTTGAAAGTCAAACCGACAGCAGTTTGTGAACGTGCCGGCAGGGACTATGACTGTGTCCGTTCTGCTCTGCAGGCGGACTGTCCAATAAAGATATTCTTCGGGCGAGGAAACCGTCCAAGTATCTCCGACTGCGGCCGAGAAATTTACCCAAAGCTGTTGCGGATTCTCCCAACCCTTAACCAGAAGCTTGTTACCACTGATCAATCGCAAAAACGCATCGCCAGCAAAGCTAAAATGGTCGAAATAAAAGTACAGGCTGTCGGCTATCCGTATTGTATCGATTATGGTCTCGGTGATGGTATCTGAAATAGTCGTGGAAGAGAACTCGGATACAGAAAATGTCCATCTGTTGCCGACCTGCATGGGGAAATAGGATAGTAGGGCGCTTGTATAGCGCCAGACGCCGTTAAGGGTAGCCAGATAAACCACTGCGGGCCTTTGGGGATCAGCTACCATGCTGGTAATGCCTTGAGGTGCAAAAAGAGTCCACGTCCCGTCGTATTGCCACCAGTGCGCACCTCCATCAACGCTTTCATAGAAGGCAAAGCTATTGGGGCTGATGGTTCCACCAGCATAAATATGCGCAGGATCGCCCGAGTCAATTGCCAGACCGTAAAAGTAAACCGATGTATCCCGCAGACCGGTATAGTCCCAGGTCTTGCCGCCATCCACGGTTTTGATCACCGCTCCTTCCATGCCCGCATAGACAATGGCCGGATTGTAGGGATGAACGGCGATGGAATTGCAGGCATTGTCCCCTCCAAGCTCCGGGAACATCAGCTCCCAAGTTTCGCCTTTGTCCACGGACTTGGCAATCCAAGGCGCAAAAATGGCATTCTCGCCGCCGGCCCAGACAGAAGGTCCAGAGCCTATCCGAACCACATTGGTGACGCCAATACCGACATCTAAGACTTCCTCCCACAAGCCATCCTTCGAGCGATAAATCTTGCCGGACCCGCCGGCAAATGTCTCGCCTCATATAGCTATGGTGGGAAAGCCATCAAGTGCGCGAACGGCAAGCATTTGACTGCGATCCATTCCGCTGTCGGCCAGCACCCAAATATGGTCCCCTAAGGAACAATAAACGAGTGTTGAGTCTCCATGCAGCCGGTCGGGTTCTGTACCGACAGTGATAGCAAAACCAAAAGGACCCACTTGATGGGGATAGATGGCGCGAATTCTCACACCCGTCGGACCGAGCGAATCCCAACCTGCCTCCTGTTTATACAGATTGCGCACAAGAACCCCATCACCGTCGGTTCCGGCGTAAAGGGAGCCATAGTAGATGGCTAAGGCGGTGACCTTTTTCCCTTCCAAGCCAAAGCGCTCCAATCGTTGCGCCCAAATCGCCGGAGCGCTCAAGAGGGTTACAAGGACGAAGAAGAAAATTTTGCGCATAGGTTTACTGCTTTCTTTAGTATGCAAAGACCCCAGTCTTCTGCCTGAAAACTGGGGTCCGTCTCACCTCAGCAAAACCATTCTCTTCACTTCTACGAATTCCCCGGCATGCAAGCGATAGTAATAAACGCCGCTGCTCATTTGCCGGCCGCGCTCATCCAGACCGTCCCACCAAACGGAATGCGCGCCGGCATCGAGATAGCCGGACAAGAGTCGACTCACCCGGCGACCTTGCAGGTCAAAGATCTCCAAGCGTACATATTGCGGCTTTGGCAAGTCGAAACGGATGGTGGTCACCGGATTGAAGGGATTGGGCTGATTCTGGTAAAGCCGAAAATCTCCGGGAAGAACAACCGGCTCCCGCTTCACCCCCGTCTGGCTTTGCAGACAAAAGCTGGCGCGATAGTCGATGCTCGCGGAGCCAAGGCTTTCGCTGATGTCCACATACACCATTCCCTCCGACATAGCTGCCGTTGGGATGAAAGCAGTCCAGGTCGGCGGACAGGTTTGCGTCCGGTTCA
>DYKH01000502.1 GCA_020722685.1 Caldithrix sp.
GCCGACGCCGAGAGGGCGCTGGTGCAGATCAATGCACTATGCTCTGATTTCGGCGGATGCTCCGTTGGTCCTGGAACTATCGCGGAAATAGCGCAGGAGGCTTTGTCACTCATGCGCTGTGACGTGGAAAAGACGGGCGCGCAGGACCGGAAGGTTGAAGCTGAGAAAGCCGTGACTCTGGTGGATCAGCTGGGGGAAGCGTTGAAGGAAATCGAAAGAAGCCATGCCGAGAAAAATGATCGAATCGGCAGACCGCAGTCGCGGAGTCATACTCTCCGCGTCGCCCGCGCTGCCCTTGCCAAGTGGCATGAGTGGAAGAAGGGGAGGGTGTAGGACGGATGGCCGAAAATGTTTTTAAGCTCAAGGTGAGGCAGGATTGCAAGCGTTGTTATGGCCGCGGTTGGGTCATCCGGGTCAATGGAAAAAATCTTGAATTTACACGTTGTTCGTGCCTCCGGTTGATTCGGAATACCCACCCGATCGTAGCTACCGAGAAAAAATAGGAGAAATTTTATGAAAATTCCCTATCATGTTGTCTTTCTTGGTAATTCTCAGCCTGTATTGGAACGAGTTGGCACTGGAGAACGACAGGTTGCCACCAATGCCGAAATTGAACTTTTAAGACTGCTGCAATGCGCTGAAAAAGGAATGGACGCGGCCAGTGCTGGAATTGTCCAAGCTATGACTAATCTGGATCTTCTCTTGGATGGTCCAGGCAAAAAGAACAAAGCGCTTCAGCAAATTCGAGCTTGTCTTGAAACAACCTGGCGTAATTTAGGTAAGGTCGGAGAATAAATTTTTCTTGACTTGATGAACGCCAAGGAGTAGACTTCTCTTAATCCTCTCGCATAGAGTTCTCTGCCTGTCCCCCGTACTAACGCTGAGTCCGGGGGAATTTTTTATGCGAGAGTCTTGATGAATTCCCAGTTCAGCGGGATATACATACCATTTTGATTTTTGGCCCAACGCCGACCAGGTTGGCCGATGTCCACGTGTAGTCCTGGATTGTCCCAGAATGGGTATACGCCGATACCACCGAAATCAGGGAACTTGCTGAAAAACAGATACTGGTCGATACAGTGCATCCCAGGGACATGTATGTCTGCAGCCATGCCTCGGGGATGGTAACCATTGGGATTGTGGCCTTTTAGCTCATACGCACAATGTAGGACTATGGGTTTGCCCAAGACCGCCCGAACTTTGTCCAGGGCAAAGACAAGGCGCTCCGCTACTTGGTGCCAGTCTCCCCAATTCTCGTTCGGGTTGAAAAATTCAATAGCAGACCAGGTTTCTTCGGTCATACCGCGATTCATTGGCCACCCCCAAAAGACGAAATCAACGCGGCCAGTTTGTCTGCGTTCGCCAAGGCCGTTACGATGATAGCACCGAAAATGATGGACCACGACGGCCCTTTTGTTTGGGCTTGGATTGCGGCGGTGTTTTGGTTGAGAGCCGTAACAACTTGGGTTTGTGCTTCGTGCATGGCTTTTACCTCCGCCTCAAGGTTTTCGATAGACTTCACCACCATGGAGTGATCTTGGCAGAAGGCCATTTTTTTCTCCGTGCTTCACCATCGGATTTCCCAAATAGTTGCGTTTGTCAGGGCAGTTCCCCCACCGGGGGTTGGACAGGAGGAGAACCCACTAGGTTCAACGGGGTAGTGTTGCGGGGCTGGGGAACCGGTTGAACAAAAGGGGCGGCTTTCCCCCTTGCCGCTACGTAGTAACCGACGACCGTATTGATAGCTTCCATTCGATTCCCGGTGTCCCATTGTTTCTCGAATTCCCGGACAAGCCGATTCAGCATTTCAAGTTTTTCGCCCTTCCGGGCGTCGAGAATACCGGCGGTCGCCAGCCAGTCAATGGCCTGTGAATAGAGCCGGGCGGCCCACTGAACTTTTGGCGCGTATTCATCCCACTTGTCCCGGGCTGGATCGGCCTTTGCTTTGGCTTCGACAAAACGGGCCGCTGCCCATAGGAGAAGAGCGATCGCAGCGAGGATCATGGGAAGATTGTCAATGACGGGCTGAAAGTTCATATCATCCTCCAATCAGATACCAGCACAGGCCGGAAAGCAGGCCAAGAATAGTCATTCCAATGAGAATGTAAAGAGCAGCGGAATTGTTTTGGAGATTGTTGATAAAATTTTTCCTTTTCCTAGAATTTATTCAACACCGGGTGCAGCAAAGTCCCTGT
>DYKH01000503.1 GCA_020722685.1 Caldithrix sp.
CATCTGAATAAATAATCCCTTCCGGGAAATAGCTGAGGCTCCATGGTATATTTTTATAGAAATATATTACGATGGATGACCCCTGGAACTCTCACACGGATCATTTATATTGTTTCTGCTGACCACCGATTTTCGCAGACGCATTTTGGGTAATTCAGCCAGTCCAACTTGGCGGCATTGATTGGCATAACATCATGAATTGATGTTATTTTTCAACGCCCCATACTCAGCGATCCTTCTTTTGCGTTACCAGATATGTCGGCTATTCTTTGCAATTAGCACCAGTTAAAACCACATCTTCTTCAATAAGAGCTGCTTGCAATTAAAAAAATATCGTACGATGTCAGCATGTTGCCTAATTTGATTTTTCTCTGGCTGGTGGTAATAAAATTTTCTGACTGTTTTAAGTTTTTGACTTGACTATTATGTTCGACACAAGCTATAATTTCCGGCATGAAAGATGCCACCTTTTTTACCCGACCAATCGCCAACTGGCAACGGAGGTACGAAGCCTTGCGGGCCTCCTTCGTTGAACGGCTGCCGGACGCGCTCATCGCCGAGCGCTTTGGTTTCAGTGTCGGCTATCTGCGACTTATACGGCATCAGTTCCGCCACGGCAAGGCTGACTTTTCCGAACCGCCCACCGAAGGTGGCAAATCCCGCCGGAAAGTCTGTGCCGAGACCCGCCGGAAGATCGTTTCCTGGCGTCGGCAGAATCTTTCCGCTGGAGATATCGCGCAACTGCTCAGCGAGGAGGCGATAGATATTTCCGTACGAACCATCGAACGGGTCTTGGCCGAAGAGGGGTTTCCCAAGCTTCCCCGCCGAACCCAGCTCAAGATCGGCCGTACCATCAAAGGTGCTGCGCTCCCCGAACGGTCTGAGCCGGTGCGACTTGCCATGCTTGACGGTCAGCGCCTGGAGTCCGCCGGGGCAGGGGTATTCCTGTTTGCCCCTTTCGTGGCTCAACTTCGGCTTGACGAGGTGGTCCGAGCGGCCCGCCTCCCGGAAAGCAAGAGTATTTCGGCCTTGAACTATTTTCTCTCCTTTCTCGCCCTGAAACTCCTCGGCGCCGAGCGTTATGCCCATGTGGGGGAACATGCCTTTGATCCCGGTCTGGGGCTGTTCGCGGGTCTCAACGCCTTGCCGAAATGTACGGCTCTCTCCACGTACTCCTACTCTCTGGACAGCGCTCATCTCGTGCGCCTGCAAGAGGAGTTCGTCCGCCAGGTGCTACGGTTAGGCCTTTGCGATGGCAGCCTTATCAACCTCGACTTTCACACCATTCCCCACTTTGGGGATGAGTCAGTGCTTGAGGCCCATTGGGCAGGCGCCCGGGGCAAGCGGATGAAGGGCGCCCTCACGCTCTTTGCCCAAGACGCCCAAAGCAAACTGATCCTTTATTCCGCTGCGGATATCCAGCGTGATGAGGCCGACGACCAGGTGCTCTCGTTTCTTTCCTACTGGACGCGCATCCCTCGGGAGCGGGAGGCGCAATCCACTTTTATCTTTGATTCCAAGTTAACCACCTACGAAAATCTCTCCGAACTCAACCATCAGGGGATCAAATTCATCACCCTCCGGCGCCGGGGCCACAAACTGGTGGAAGAAGTGGAGCAGCTCGCCCCCTGGTCTCGAATCACCATTCCCCACGAGAAGCGCAAATATCCCCAGCCAATGGTTCATGAATCCAGGGTGGGGCTCCGGGGCTACGATGGGGAATTACGCCAGATCGTTCTTCGCGGCAACGGCCATGAGAAGCCCGCATTCCTCATCACCAATGATCTTGAAACCCCAGTGGAGTTGATCGTCGGCAACTACGCCCGCCGGTGGCGGATCGAAACCGGCTTTGCCGAAGCCATCAAATTCTTCCACCTCAATGCCCTTTCGTCGCCGATCCTGATCAAGGTTCACTTCGATGTGGTGATGACGATGGTCGCGGATACCATGTACAGCCGACTGGCCCAACAACTTCGCGGCTTTGAAGATTGCGACGCACCAAAGATCTATCGCCACTTTGTCAAGGGCAAGGGGGATATTGAAGTGCGCGGCAAGGACATCTGCGTACACTTCGGCAAACGTGCACACAATCCGATCCTGCGTGCCGTCGCCTGGCAAAATTTGCCACAAGAACTCCCGTGGCTCCAAGGTGGAAAATTAACCATGAAATTCAACTGACATGGCCAG
>DYKH01000504.1 GCA_020722685.1 Caldithrix sp.
AGCTCGTCGGGCTCATAACCCGGAGGTCGGAGGTTCGAGTCCTCCCCCTGCTAGAACGAAAATGAAGGCCGCCAGGAATTTCCTGGCGGCCTTTTTTTACGGTGGAGTGTTCTTAAGCGCGTTCAAATAGGGGCTCCTGAATAATAACTAAAGTATTGTATAATATGATAATAAATGATATTATGAACCAATACGGCGCACGAAAAATGAGGGAAATTGCTCAAAACCAATGTACTTGAAAGGGATGTAATGTACCGAGTACCTGAAAAAGTGCTTGAATTTGAGAAACTCGATGTGGAGTACATCCGGGAGAGTCCGTATCTCCATTCCTGAACATGGGTTTAGGGTGGGCGCCCTGCCTACCTTACAGGTATGGGGGATACGGTTCAATGCAAGCATACATCTAGGTTCAACAGCTTAACCATTTCTCCAAGTAGTACCATCGCATAACGCCTAACCTTGTCTTCTGTCCGCGATGATCGGGGCTATGGTGTTTTCGAGGTCGGCAAGTTCCCCATCGGTGATCTCAGGGAATAACCCACGTTTTGATGCCGATACCTTCCCTTTACCCTGAATGCAGAGGCGGACGAAGAGCTCAAGCTTTCGATCGGGCATATCAAGGAGAGAACGAACGGCTTCGGCTGCCTGGTCGAAGAGCGAGAGATACTCTAGTTCCGCTGAAAACTCCACCTGTGCCGTTTCCTGTATGAATGAAGCTAAAGCTTCCGCTTGCTGCGTCAGATCAGGATAGCGGTAGTGCCCGCTGGTCTCTCCCTGTACCGTTACAGCTCCCCGGCTATCGATCGTATATTGCAGCCTTTCCATGCAAGGCTTGGAGAACGCTTCTAAGGCTGCATCGTACTCCTTCATCCGGCGGAGCATGACCGCGGAGACTGGAAATATCATATTTTCCGGCGTGAATCCCATCGCGACCAGCGCGTCGTGGATCAAGAAACGATGGATACGGCCATTCCCATCTTCAAAAGGGTGGAGATACACGAACCCAAATCCCGCTACAGTAGCAAGAACAAGGGCATCGAGAGCGCTGGACCGGATCTGCCTGCAAGAGGAAGTCCATCCCTCCATAAGGGATCTCAAGGCTTCTGGTTTGGGTGGAATATAATGGACAAGCTCGCGAGTTGGGCCGATGCTCTCGCCTACATAATTTTGGTTTGTCCTATACCCATCGACGGCATATCGTTCTTCCACGATAGCGTTCTGCAGCGCCGTAAGCTCCTTTTCTCCATACGGATCGACGCGCCCCGCTCGCTTCAAGAGTTCAATGAACCTGGTGGTGCGCTTTGTGTCGGCTTTCTCCCGCTCTATCTCGAATGAAGATTTTGTTTCCTTTGCATAAAGGAATCGAGAAGCGCGCCCGATGAGTTCATCAGGATAAGCGGCGACAAGTGCTCGTACCGATGCCGCGACATCGGCAGTTTGGAAAGCTGTGATCGCTTCAGTCTTCCTGATACGCGGGCAATACGCTTTCCCTCCAAGGAGGTTTACGATAAGCCTCTGCCGCTTCGCCCTGGGCGCAGCCGCCTCAGGGATGGCGAATTCCTTCTCTTCATCGAGAATCGGAAGATAGTTGCCCGTAACGAGATCAGGAAGACCAAGCCTTCGTTCTGTTAAAAGTTCATAGAAGAACCATACAAACCGGGCATATTTGCCGATCGGCGATTCCTGAACATAGGCTTCGACAGCTGAAGAATCAAGTATTGGGAACAGCGCTGCCAACACCTCCAGGTTGAACCCTTCATACTTTAGTGCAAATACTAGATTCCCAGTCCATTCATCGCCTGGATCATAGCCTCTCGGGTAATACGACTCGGTCTGGCCGTCCAGTTCCATGCTGCGACGATCGCTTCGTTCATGGATATAAGACACCGATGAAGGTTCGAGAACATCGAGGTGGTACGTTTGAATGAGCCATGCATAGCCAATTGCCTTCAATCGTAGCCTCCTTTAAAAAACACGTATGTCTTCAAATTTTCGCTTACAATAAAGCGATTTCCTATAAAAATAGTTACATCAACAATTGTCTTCGTCAAGCTGCTCCATGCGTAATAGCTTTAAAAACACTTAGAAACTTCAATATTTAGTTATTTTCCTTTAGGATTTCTGAAAAATAATTACTTCATCAGACCTTCATCACGATCGACCTGGCTTCGACAGTCTCTTTTCA
>DYKH01000505.1 GCA_020722685.1 Caldithrix sp.
GATACGGTAAAAGAAAAGGGGTTTTATATTCTGCCGAGTGAGCTTTTTGTCAACGTCCGCGCCAAAGCGCGCCAGGACGCCAACCTCAACGAAACGCTCGCCGCGATATTCCGAAACATAGAAAGTTCGGCAAAAGGGTCGGACAGCGAAGATGACTTCAAAGGCCTGTTTGATGATCTCGATGTAAATTCCAACAAGCTCGGCAATACAGTGGAAAAACGAAATCAGAAGCTGGTGAAGCTTCTGGAGGCAATCGGCGATTTAGGGCTGGGCAATTATTACGACAACACGATCGATGCCTTTGGCGACGCCTATGAGTTTCTGATGACGATGTACGCCGCGAATGCGGGCAAGTCCGGCGGTGAATTTTTTACCCCGCAGGAAGTGAGCGAACTGCTTGCCGAGATTACAACCGTCGGCAAAAAAGAGGTGAACAAGGTCTATGACCCTGCCTGCGGTTCCGGCTCCTTACTGCTCAAATTCGTCAAGGTTCTCGGAAAAGAAAATGTGCGGCAAGGATTCTTTGGGCAGGAAATCAACCTCACCATCTATAACCTCGCCCGTATCAACATGTTTTTGCACGACATCAACTACAATAACTTTGATATTGCCAACGGCGATACGCTGACCGACCCGAAGCACTGGGATGACGAGCCCTTTGACGCGATTGTTTCCAATCCGCCCTATTCCATCCGGTGGGAAGGCGACGGCAATCCCCTTCTTATCAATGATCCGCGCTTTTCGCCGGCAGGCGTATTGGCGCCCAAGAGCAAGGCCGATCTTGCCTTTACCATGCACATGCTCTCCTGGCTCTCCACCAGCGGGACAGCGGCGATCGTTGAATTTCCGGGCGTTCTCTATCGCGGCGGCGCAGAGCAGAAGATTCGCAAATATCTGGTGGATAACAACTACATCGATACCGTCATGCAGCTTCCGCCAGATCTTTTCTTTGGCACGACCATCGCCACCTGCATCATCGTGCTGAAAAGAAGCAAGAAGGACAACAAAACCCTCTTCATAGATGCCTCAGCCGAATTTGTCCGCGGGGGAAACAAAAACAAATTGAGCGAGGTTAACCGCGCCAGGATACTGGATGCGTTTACCAAACGCGCGGACATCGAGCATTTTGCCAGGCTGGTGGATAACAAAACCATTGCTGAAAACGATTACAATATTGCGGTCGCAAGCTATGTGGCCCAAAAAGACACCCGCGAGAAGATTGATATTGCTACACTCAACGCCGAGATCGCCGCCATCGTTGCCCGGCAGAACGAACTGCGCATGGAGATTGATGCAATCGTGGCGGATCTGGAGGGGGAAGCGATATGAGCGACAAGCCCATAGCGTTAGAATCGGCGCCGGAAGGCTATGCCGATTGGCTGGCCGAAATCAAAACCCGCATACACACTGCGCAACAACGAGCCGCTCTGGCGGTTAACCGTGAATTGGTGATGCTCTACTGGCAAATCGGTCGCGAAATTCTGGCTCGACAGGCCGAACAGGGCTGGGGTGCGAAAGTCATCGACCGGCTGGCCCATAATCTGCATACCGCTTTCCCCGACATGAAAGGTTTTTCCCTGCGCAATCTCAAATATATGCGCGCTTTCGCCGAGTCTTGGCCGGATGCCGAATTTGTGCAAGAGGCGCTTGCACAATTGCCCTGGTATCATCAGTTGGCGCTACTGGACAAACTGGAAACCATCGAAAGTCGCCGCTGGTACGCCGCCAAAGCCATTGAACACAACTGGTCGCGCAATGTACTGGTTATGCAAATCGAAAGTCGCTTGCTGGAACGGCAGGGCAAGGCGGTTACCAATTTCGCGCATCTCCTGCCCGCGCCGCAATCCGATCTGGCTCGTGAATCACTGAAAGACCCTTACCGCTTCGACTTTCTCGAATTAACCGAAGAAGCGCAGGAGCGGGAGATCGAAAATGCCCTGATCAGGCATGTCACCGAATTCCTGCTGGAACTGGGGGCAGGCTTCGCCTTCGTCGGTCGGCAGGTATTGTTAAATGTCGGTGGCGAAGAGTTCTTCATCGACCTGCTGTTCTACCACCTGAAACTGCGCTGCTATGTGGTGATTGAACTTATAAAAAATTCCCCTTATTATGAAGAAAATTGATACATTTAAAAAATTCCCCTTATTATGAAGAAAATTGATACATTTAAAAAATTCCCCT
>DYKH01000506.1 GCA_020722685.1 Caldithrix sp.
AGTATGAAGGACATAAACTTTGGCGAGCTGAGTGAACGCATTCGCATGGAGTTGCCGCATAACTATATGCTGCTTCATCCACGTTTATGCGAAGAGAACGGGGAAAACTTGATGGCCGATTTACTCAAAGCAGATGTGGCCTATATTACGCCGGCTTGTAAAGAAGAAAAGCAGCGCAAACTATTGCGCGATGGATTCCAGCGAGCCGATGTCCCAATGGATAGCCAGTGGAAACCGGTGTCGATTTCTTTCAAGAATACCGAACAGGCGATTGCTGATATAAAGAAAGCCTTGGAGGAGGTGGAGTGATGGCTGGGCAAACATATATGAATATACCGCGGGAGAAGATTCCTTGGTATCCGGCCATTGACGAAGAGCTTTGCACCAGTTGCGGCAATTGCCTGAACTTTTGCAGCAACGGCGTCTTTGCTTTGGGCGAAACAGCGATGTAAGTGGTAGCGCCCTACAACTGCGTGGTCGGTTGTAGCGCTTGTATAAAGGATTGTCCATCGGAGGCCATTAGCTTTCCGGATATGCAAGAATTGGTTCAAGTTCTAAGACGATTACGAGAAGAGTTCACAGCCAAAGTATCATAATGGTCTAAGGTATATGAATCGAAAAGAATGGTTAAAATTGACATCTATCGTGGCAGCTTTTTTATTGTTCTATTTTCTGCCTATGCGTTCAAAAATGGTCATCGAGGCCATGGCCGCAGGCTTGGCGTTGCTGAATGAATACGCCCAAAAACATGTCCTGACCTGCTTAGTGCCGGCTTTTTTCATCGCCGGCGGCATTGCGGTTTTTATGAAAAAGGACGCGATTCTTAAATTGTTAGGGCCGGCGGCTAAAAAATATATTGCTTACCCCATTGCCAGCGTTTCGGGCGGGATCCTAGCGGTCTGCTCATGCACCATTTTGCCGCTTTTCGCCGGCATTCATAAACGCGGGGCCGGCATCGGCCCGGCCGTGGCATTTTTATTCACCGGCCCCGCCATCAACGTCACCGCCATCTTTCTCACCAGCAGCGCCATCGGCTGGAATTTTGCTCTGGCCCGTTTGATCGCGGCGATGGTTATTTCCATCATCACCGGCCTATTTATGTCGGTAGTCTTTCGCGACCACGATGAAGCGAATAAAGAAAATGGCTTCTTCGGCACCGGCGAGGAAAGCAAGCCTTACTCCAATGCCACCATCGCAATATTTTTTCTGGCCCAGTTGAGCATACTGGTCATTCTCGGCATGAAAATTCCCTTGGCGATCAAATACTCCATCGCCGGATTCAGTTTGCTCTTACTTTTGGTGGTTGTTTTGCTAAAATATCATCGCGCCGATAATAGCCAATGGCTGCTGGAAACCTGGGACTTGGTGAAAAAGATTACGCCCTATTTATTTGCCGGTGTTTTTGTCGCCGGCATTTTGGGCGAGGTGCTGCCGCAAAGCTTTGTCCAGCGCTTGGTGGGCGGCAATTCCATCACCGCCAATCTGGTTGCTTCGGTCTCCGGCGCGCTCATGTATTTCGCCACCCTTACCGAGGTGCCGATCATTCAGCAGCTTTTACAACTGGGCATGGGCCGAGGACCTGCATTGACATTGTTCTTGACAGGCAATGCCCTCAGCTTGCCGAGCATGATTGTCCTTTTCGCAGTGATGGGACGCAAACAGGCGACGGTTTACATTTTATCGATCGTCATTTTATCGACCGGGGCCGGGATGTTGTTTGGTTTCTTGTTTCCGTGAAAATTGAACGATGGTCAAACTTGGTCAAACAATAATCAAACGTGGTCAAACGATAGTCAAACGTGGTCAAACAATTGTTAAGCGTGGGCAAGCGAAAGTCAAGCTTTTTTAGAAATGGTGAGTTATGGAAAATTCTAAGCGTATTCTTATCCTTTGCACCGGCAATTCTTGCCGCTCGCAGATGGCGGAGGCATTCGTAAAGCAGCTTCGGCCGACCTGGCAGGTTTTCTCTGCCGGCACCAAGCCGGGGGAGCGTGTTCATCCCAAAGCCGTACAGGTTATGCAGGAGGTAGGCATCGACATCAGTGGCGGTTATCCGAAGCGCGTTGATCAATTTCTGAATCAATCCTTTGATTACGTCGTCACTGTCTGCGATCACGCGCGGGAAAGCTGCCCGGTTTTCCTTGGCGATGTGAAAGAACAACTGCATATCGGCTTTGAAGA
>DYKH01000507.1 GCA_020722685.1 Caldithrix sp.
CGATCCCTTACCACGGAACCCAAATTTCTCCTTTTGGACGAGCCCTTCGCCGGGATCGACCCCATCGCGGTATTCGAAATTAAAAGCATGGTCCGTTCCTTAGCCAGCAGAGGCATAGGAGTCCTCATTACGGACCATAACGTCCGCGATATTTTGGATATTACCACCCATTCGTTCATCATCAACGACGGAACCATAGTCGCCCAGGGGAACCGGGACGCTATTTTAAACGACGAAATGGCCCGGCGGGTGTATCTGGGTTCCGAATTCCGTATGTAAAAACCGTAGGGCCCCCGTTAAACCCCTCTCAATTTTGAAACAACGGGTGTACGACAAATTTGTGACAACGGATCAGGCGGTAGCCCGGCGGGTCCAATAGTCATCGAATCGGGCACTGAGGCGACTTGCCCGAAGAGCGATGATTGCGTTGGCGCCGGAGATGGTCCAATGCATGCCCGCGCGCTTGAGTCTGGCTCCGATGGCCCATTTGCATCCGGCTTCTACAACCCCGCTTGAAGTGCACAGCCCTTGATTCTTGAATTCGGGATACCTCATCCGTTGTCGATTTGTCTGTAGGTACTTTATGCAGGTCTCAGAAGCCGGTTCCTGTTTCCGGAATACTTCAAGGTCCCCGATAATACGGTCAATGTTTCCTGCTTCCAGATCATCGCGCCATTGTTTTGCTTTGCGTAGCCCGATTTCGCTACTTATTCCAAAGATAACTTTGGCTACTTCCGAAACGGTACCTTTGGCATGGTAAAGATCAACGATCTGGATAGCCCCGGGGAACAGCTCATCCGCCATATTCCAGATCCATCTGGCCCCATCGCCTATGATTACTTTTCGCTGAGCTGAATCGAATCCGCGACGTTCGGCCTCCCGTTGTACACGGAGCGCGAAGTCCGATACTAGTGCGTCGGTATCCGACATAGCGGCGCTCTCGATGGCGGCATTATAAGAAACAGAACCAACATCGCGCATCGGCACACCTTCGGCATCATGGCCGTTAGCCGTCCATACGGTCACCAGTTTCACTTCGCGGGTCTTCGAGCTCCCATTTTCCTGCTTTCCTTCCCGTCCCGCCAACTCCTTCGCTCTCATGGGGATTCCGGTACCATCCATACCCAAATACATCGTGGAACTTGCGGGTTCTTGCGCCAGAACATGTTCCTTTTCGTCTTCGGCGATGTCTTTCCCAAGCGATTCCGCCGTCCGTTCGATATGCTTGGTTTCGATTGACAAACCGGCCAGTTCCCGCAAAAGGTCTCCGGACTCCTGGAAACTGACCGAGGCTGCGACCGTACCGACCATACGCTGAACTCCGGGGGAGAGCAGGTCTTGATCCAGAGACAATTCGGTATCCCGTGGACAGAATCCATGCTTGCATGTTGGGCAGTAATAGTAGGCCCGATCAAGGTTTAGTTCCCCGACGACCGTCATAAATGTTTTTGTACGCCGCCCACGATAACGGGCAATCGCTCCACAGGAACAAGGCCGTGCCGGTCCCCGGTAATCACTGGTATCCGCGTTCAGCGTCCGTTCCAGTACCTGGGCGGCGATCCGAAGGGCGGTCCGTCGGACATTCGTCTCCAAATCCTCGAACCGAATCGTCGCTCCACCTTGCGATCTCTCTGGAGTTTTCCGCATCAAGCGATCAAGTTCGTGCTCGATCTCCTCCGTTATTACTGCGTGAAGCCCCCTTTTTCGGCCTCCTTCGGGTCGCTTTCTTTGGCCGTTCGTTCCAGCACCGCATCGCAGATGAGTACATTCGTTTCAATCAGATCGTGGACGGTGTCCCGGAAATGGTGATATTCAGCCAACTGTTCCTTGACCGTTGCGACAGCGGAGGCTGGAATGATCTTTGTCACGGTCTTCCCGTTGATTGTACGGGTCAACGACCAACTGGGTCCGTGTCCGGGATCGCCGGGTTTGGCACAGTGGCAATAGGGTTTTCCGCATTTCCGGAACCGCTCAACGAGAGAGCCCTGACGAAAATCGCCAATACCTTGCAGTTGCTTCAGAAGTAGTACCTTGTGCTCGCGCAATTGGCTCAAATCCTGTGTATCTTGCATACTCCCTCCCATACTGACAGTAATACTACTGCCAGTATAGAATATAAATTCCTATTGTACAAGGGTATTTTGGATTTGCTACTTTTTTGTCGTACACCCA
>DYKH01000508.1 GCA_020722685.1 Caldithrix sp.
AATCTATTCGAGAATCTTGTCCTGATAGAAATGTTGAAATATCGCTACAACCGGCGAAAACGGAACAACCTGAATTTCTATCGCGACAGCCGGGGTAACGAAGCGGATGTTCTTTACCGACTCGGCCTCCATGTCTTTCCCCTGTAGAAGTAAAAGCGGCTGAAACCGTGCCATCTTATTTTTTCAAGGGGCATTACAATTTCAGAAATATAGTACCCAATCTTCCTTACGATAAAGCCGTGGTTTATGCCGGCGACCGCAATGAAACAAGAGACGATATTCAAATTGTGCCCATATTCAAAATCTATGAACTGCTTAACCGTGTGCAGTGAGATTTAAGTCATGAAATCAGCTATGAGGTGAACCATTTCTGGACCGATGTGCTGGTGCCCGTTTCCTGTTTGCAGCGTGGAGACAACACGATCACCGTTCGCACTCTCGAGCCGGATACCCGGTTCAAAACCTGGGTTGCCCTAGCTGAAAATTATGGCATCGGCGCACTGGACCGTCCCGTCCATCCTGACAAAAGTGCGAGCAGCACCGATGGCGGCAAGAGCTGGGATTTCGGGCATCTCGGAGTGAACGGAACGGTCGATGGTGAATATCCCCTTCGCCTCAAACTGGCCAATTATCATCCCGCCGGATGGCTCGATTCTCCCGTCATCGATATGGCGGCCAATTCGGATATCGATGGCTTGAAGCAACCGGTAATCATGGAAAGTGCGGCCATTGCCCTGCAGATGGAAATACCGGACCATACCCAGCTCGAATTGCTGACCAGAACCGGCAAAACCCATTTTGTCACTGCAGAAGGATGGAGCGGGTGGGAAATGCGTCCGGATCATAACGTTCCTGTTTCCTTGCTCTCGCCCGGGAGCCGATTCCTGCAATTCCGGGTCCGTTTCATCCGTACGCATCCCTCGTCAACCCCGCTGCTGAAACAAATCAATGTCGTGACTCGCTACCTCCTGGAGGGGGCATCGCGCCGCAGGGATCCAGGTCACCAGGCTTGTCAACAAATCAAGATTGGCCAGTTCTTCTGAATTTCACTATGAAAATCCGAACCATCCGAATCTCGCGAAACTCAGGCAGAAATAACGTCTTGATGAAGTGATCGCCGGAAGTAAAACCGAATTTGAAAAGATGGCCAGGCTGAAGAGCTGGGTGGCGCGGCAGTGGCATTGGCATCTGCTCAAGGGTGATGAAGATATCGTGGAATGGGATGCGCTGAAAATACTGTCACCCGGCGAAACGGGCTAAGCCGCCGGCGGATTTTGTCTGCATTTTGCGATTGTTTATCTTCAGGCGCTGCGGAGTTTCGGCTTTCAGGCGCGTATCGTCAACACGAATTTTTCCATCTGGAGCGGACACGAAGTCGTCGAAGTCTGGTCCAATGAATTCGGCAAATGGATTTTCATGGATCCGAACTTTGACACCCATTTCATCGACCGCTCCACGGGAATTCCCCTCAATGTGCTCGAGATGCATGAACTCTTCCTGTCGCACTACTATCCGGAGAAAGTCCTGGACCGGAACGACTTGTCCCATGAAGAGTTTGTCTGGCGAACAGAGTCGGTTGGAAAACCTCCTGCCGTCGATTGTGTCGTCGGCGGTGGTGCCAACCGAGGTACTCTGAAGCAGTACGAATGGTGGAAGCCGGTGGTCGAGTTGTATCCCTATTGCGGCGGTTTTGGTCTGCCAGGGCGAAAAATAAGCGGCTAACCTGCGGCTGTACGGTGGCCGCGGAAAATTTGATGATTTTGCTATGGCGAACAACTTGATGCTTACCACCATCTTGACCAGAACGCACCGAACCAGCGGCCATCCGTACCAGCCGGTGGTTGGGCGATTTTTGTTCCTGCATTCAGTTGTAGTCCTTCCGGCCAAGACACCGCTACAACATTGTTTTAATATAGCCTTTTGTTGATTCGTGATCAAGTTGTTTGTGCTGCAGCGACCATCCCACTCAAAGGCTTACCGGCGATTTTGACCCTTGACGTGTTTGCGAAGATTGTTTACCATACGCTAGACCTATGAAATGGAACATTTGCTAGATTTTGAGCATAAAGGCCTGGCGTGCGTGCTCCTGCAGCAAAAATGTATCGACCCCGCAATCCGGAGGCTTCGCCCTTTTTCAGAGTGGTGCGCGAC
>DYKH01000127.1 GCA_020722685.1 Caldithrix sp.
GCCCTTGGCGGGTCTGGCGGCGGGGGGTCTGCTGGCGGCCATGTTTTTCGGCGGCGCGTTTGATGGCCTCAAGCCGATGGATTTCATCATCATTGCCCTGTTTGCTCTCGGCGCGTTCATGCTGATCCGGGCACTGCGCAAATCCAGCCAGTCTACGGCTTCGCCCTACGCGCGTTCAACGGCAGGCGCAATGCCCGGTCAAGCACCGCAACCGTCGAGCATCGGTTCGTTTTCAAACGCCGGCTCAGCACAAGCCACACTCCCGAATGCGCCAGCCTGGTTCAACGAAGATTCCTTCCTGCAGGGGGCCAAGGCGCATTTCACCAATCTGCAACGTGCCTGGGATGCCAACGATCTTAAAACCATGCAGGAATACTTCTCCCCTGAGTTGTTTCTGGAAC
Source organism: Caldithrix sp. (assembly GCA_020722685.1). Next base: position 402 of record DYKH01000127.1, read on the forward strand.
TGGCGCGCGAGCGCGCCCGTATCGGTGACGAAAACAACGTGACCGAAGTACAGAGCCTGAACGCACAACTACTGGATTTGAGCCGTGAAGGCGACTCGGTTGTGGCGTCTGTCCTCTTTCAAGGCATGGTGCGCGAGAATTACGGCCAGCCTGAGCCAATCGCTGAAATCTGGCATGTTCGCCACGCGGCGGACTCAGCTCAGGGTGATTGGTTGATTGTCGGCATTCAGCAATACAATCAGTCCATCCACTGATCGCCTTGATAATCAAAAGCCCGGGTCGACCGGGCTTTTTTTGTGATCATGCAAAAGTAAATCAGGCATTCACGACGATTTTCTGCTCAGCTTTCGCACCCGACGAGCAATGAACCACAGTGGCGCCGACAGCGCATAGGCAGAGGCAATCAGCCACAAGGTAAGCGGAAAGTCCTTCAGCGCGAGCACAAACAGCAGAATCAACAAGGGCACGCTCAAGAACGAAACACGAATCTGCGGACTCACGCTCTTGAAACTGTAGTACGGCATGCTCGACACCATCAATAGTCCGGTGACGACGGTTATAATCCAGACCCAACCGATATTTTCCTGAAATGCAATACCGTGCTCCTCGAAGAACCAGACCATCCCCATCAGCACAGCAGCGGCGGCAGGTGAAGCCAGACCAACAAAGTACTTCTTGTCGACGGTTTCCACCTGAACATTGAAACGCGCCAAGCGGACCGCAGCGGCCGCGACGAACACGAAAGCGCCCAGCATCCCCCAACGATCGCCAATGCCATTCAAACTCCACTGGAAGACGATCACTGCCGGAGCCAGGCCAAAGGAAATGACATCGGACAGGGAGTCGTACTGCACACCGAAATCCGACTGTGTATTGGTCAGCCTCGCCACGCGACCGTCCAGGCCATCGAGGATCATGGCTACGAATATAGCCATGGCCGCCTGTTCGAAATCACCTTGAATGGCCCGCAAAATCGCAAAAAAACCGGCGAAAAGCGCGCCCGTGGTAAAGAGATTCGGCAACAGATAAATGGCCTTACGGCGATGTTTTGGCGCCCCGTCATCCGTCATGTGGCTATCCGGCTCCAAATGCTTTTCCGATTTTTGATCCATCATGTGGTCACCTTATTCAAGTTGATTGAGGATATTCTAAAAGGAGAATGTGACGATCGTGCAGTGAAGCCGATCCCCCAAATAGAAAACCCAAACGCTCAGCCGATTTATTGTCAGGGCCTTTGTTTGGGTCGGGTTGCCCCTGCAAGGACGGGGCTAGCTCAGCAAGAAGCAATCAGATCAATTACGGTCTTTATCGACGATCTTGTTGGCGGTAATCCACGGCATCATGCTGCGCAGCTTGGCACCGGTTTGTTCGATCGCATGAGCCGCATTCTGGCGACGACGCGCTGTCATGGATGGGTAGTTGGTCGCACCTTCCGAGATAAAGGCCTTCGCGTAGTCACCCGACTGAATACGCGCCAGAGCTTCGCGCATGGCCTGACGCGATTCGGCGTTGATCACTTTAGGGCCGGTCACGTACTCACCATACTCGGCATTGTTGGAAATCGAGTAGTTCATGTTGGCGATACCGCCTTCGTACATGAGATCGACAATCAATTTGAGTTCGTGCAGGCATTCGAAATAGGCCATTTCAGGCGCATAGCCGGCTTCGACCAGAGTTTCAAAACCTGCTTTGACCAGCTCGACCGTACCGCCACATAGAACGGCCTGCTCGCCGAACAGGTCGGTTTCTGTCTCGTCTTTGAAGGTGGTTTCGATGATACCCGTGCGCCCACCGCCAATCGCTGACGCATAGGACAAGGCGGTCGCCTTGGCGGTCCCACTGGCATCCTGTTGCACCGCGATCAGATCGGGAATACCGCCGCCCCGGACGAACTCGGAGCGCACGGTGTGGCCCGGTGCCTTCGGCGCGATCATGATGACATCGAGGTCGGCACGCGGCACAACCTGGTTATACAGGATGGCGAAGCCATGAGCGAAAGCCAATGTAGCGCCTTGCTTGAGATTCGGTTCGATGTCGTTACGATAAATTGCAGACTGATACTCGTCGGGTGTGAGGATCATGATGACATCGGCCGCGGCAACGGCTTCACCGACAGGTAGAACGGTCAAGCCTTCGGCCTCGGCCTTACGAGCAGAGGTAGACCCGGGACGCAGGCCGACCACTACGCTTACGCCAGAATCCTTGAGGTTCAGGGCATGGGCGTGGCCTTGCGAACCATAACCGATGATGGCGACTTTCTTGCCCTGGATCAGCGTCAGGTCACAATCTTTGTCGTAATACACTTGCATGGAAAAAATCTCCAGATAACGAAATTAAAGTCGAATAAAAAAATCAGATCTGCGAGCGCATCATGCCTCGGGCACGGACATGCCACGCGGACCACGCGCAATTCCGAGCGCGCCGGAGCGTACGATTTCAACCACCGGGATATCCCCCAGCGCCGAAAGAAACGCGTCCAGCTTGTGTCCCGGCCCCACCATCTGGATGGTGTAGCTCGTTTCGCTGACATCGATAATCTGGCCACGGAAAATTTCGGCCAAACGGTAGACCTCTTCCCGATAGCGCTCGACAGCCTGCACCTTGATCAGCATGAGTTCACGCTCGATATGGGGGGCATCTGCCATGTCCTGAACCTTGATCACATCAATCAACTTGTTGAGCTGCTTGATGATCTGCTCGATGATCTGTTCATCACCGCGCGTAACCAGGGTCATCCGCGACAAGGTTTCGTCGACGGTGGGTGCAACGCACAGCGATTCAATGTTGTAACCGCGTGCGGAAAATAAACCGGCAACCCGTGACAGGGCGCCTGCTTCGTTTTCAATCAAAATTGAGATGATGTGCCGCATGTCTTATACCAGAATCATTTCATTCAAACCGGCACCGGCTGGCACCATCGGGTAAACATTCTCGGTCGGGTCGGTCTGGAAATCCATGAAGACCAGCCGATCGCGCATGGCGAACGCTTCGCGCAAGGCCCCCTCGACGTCGGATGCCTTTTCGATCCGCATACCCACGTGACCATAAGATTCCGCCAGCTTGACGAAATCCGGCAGGGCTTCCATGTAACTCATGGCGTAGCGCCCAGAATAAAAGAATTCCTGCCACTGACGCACCATGCCGAGATAACGGTTGTTCAGACTGACGACCTTGATCGGCAGGTGATACTGCAATGCCGTGGACAATTCCTGCGTACACATCTGGATACTGCCTTCGCCCGTCACACAGACGACTTCTTCGTCCGGGAAGGCGAACTTGGCCCCCAGCGCGGCGGGCAGACCAAAACCCATCGTGCCCAAGCCGCCGGAGTTCAACCAGCGGTTCGGCTTGTCGAAACCATAGTACTGGGCAGCCCACATCTGATGCTGGCCCACATCGGAAGCCACGAACGCGTCTCCCTTGGTGATTTCCCAGACTTTCTGCACCACATACTGAGGTTTGATCACCTCGCCATTGGTCTTGTAGTCGAGGCAGCGCATTTCACGCCACTGCTCGATCTGCGCCCACCAGGCAGCGATGGCTTCTTTCTGCTTGGCACCGCCCGCGTCTTCGATCAAAGGCAGCATTTCTTCCAGTACGGATTTGACCGAACCGACGATTGGCACGTCCACAACAACATTCTTGGAAATGGACGCCGGATCAATATCGATATGCACGATCTTGGCAGTCGGACAGAACTTGGCGAGATTACCCGTCACCCGGTCATCGAAGCGCGCGCCGATGGCAATGAGCACGTCGCAGTGATGCATCCCCATGTTCGCTTCATAAGTGCCGTGCATGCCCAGCATGCCGAGGAACTGCCGGTCACTCGCCGGGTACGCGCCCAAGCCCATCAAGGTATTTGTGATCGGATAATTGAGCAGACGGGCAAACCGGGTCAGCTGCTCTGCGGCACGCCCCAGCACGACGCCGCCACCGGAATAGATCATCGGCCGTTCGGCGTTGACGATCAGGTCAACGGCCTTGCGAATCTGACCGCTATGCCCTTTCACCGTCGGGTGATAGGAACGCAAGGAAACAGATTGGGGATATTCGAATGGAATCAGCACACGGGGGTCGGTAACATCCTTGGGTATATCGACCACGACCGGCCCGGGGCGTCCGGTCGTGGCAATATAAAATGCCTTTTTCATCGTCTCGGCCAGATCGCGGACATCCTTGACCAAGAAGTTGTGTTTGACGCAAGGGCGTGTAATGCCAACGCTATCGACTTCCTGGAACGCGTCATTGCCGATGAGACTGGTTGGTACCTGCCCGGTAATCACAACCAGCGGAATCGAATCCATGTGCGCTGTCGCAATACCGGTGACGGCATTGGTCGCACCCGGGCCGGACGTCACCAGCACGACACCGGGTTTGCCGGTGGCACGCGCATAGCCATCAGCCATGTGCACGGCACCCTGCTCATGACGGACCAGAATATGTTGAACCTGCTCCTGCTGGAACAAGGCATCATAAATGTGTAGAACGGCGCCACCGGGATAGCCGAATACAGCCTCTACCCCTTCAGCTTTCAAGCATTCCACCAGGATTTGACCACCGGACAATTCCACGAGCGTTCTCTCTTATTTTTTTATTGAAAGACAAGGCCTTGCCCGAACGGGTGCATTAATTAAGGCACCGAATCGAACCAAGGCCTAATGTTTTTGGCGCTCATAAAGCGCCACAGGAAACCTGACAAACATGCGTCTGAATTCGCGGCGACAGGGCCAAAAGTCATCAGCCTAGTCAACCCACCCTGCGAAAACAAATGAATCCAAGCCGAGTAATATAGCTCTTTATGAGCCAAATTGCATCGCCGAGTTTCCCACTTGAACCAACAACGCGCGGTGCGCCAGCAAGGGCGCATGATTAACGGGCAGCCTGTTCGTTAAAAGCCACCAAACCCATTGTCCGAATTAGTCACCAATGCGCCGCCCATCGCCTTTTGCAATACTTTTTTGATTGCATCAGGCGAGCTGCGCAGTTTGAAGAAAGAGGCATCGCTCCCCATCATCGGTAAATCCGGGAAGAAAAGCGCCATGCGGAAGCGCAGGTTCAGCGCCTCTGCTTCCTTGTTGTTCAAAAGCACTTCATAAGGCAGGAAGGCGTAGCGGTGCGGCATTCCGCTATCAATAGCATCGACCAGCGCAACTCCATTGGCGTTGTTGTCCTTAACTCCAGACAGATCCACACCGAACACTTCCTGATCCTTGCCCGGAATCTTTATTTTATAGACCAGGCCGACACCATCCTTTTTCGCCGCCAATCGACTGAGAATCTTCTGCTCCCCTGTAGAAAAACCAGGGTAACCACCCAAATCAACCGGATCATTGAAGGTTTCCATGCCGAAACCATATTGATAATTGGCCAGCTGCTCTACCGTTCGCGGCTTGGCACCAAAGGTTTTCTCCGCGCCCAGAATCCCCGCCAATGCTTTGGCGACGGACTCATTATCTGATGCCAAGCGGTAACCGGCCGCCACATACGGCGGGTTCATGTAGGTCACATAGGTTTTACCCTTGTGTTCTTCCAGAGAAATACTCAGCGCAGCACCGTAGCCACCCCGCGGGGTTTGCGAAGCAGTCCTCAACATCGCCGGACTGCTGATCGAAAGCACAATCACATTCTTCACGGGTGAGTAATGTCCGACCACTTCAAACCCGCCCTTAACCAGCTTCGCTTGAATCGTTTTATCCGCGTCAGCCAACGGGGCTGATAGTGTCGAGCCCTCAACAAAAGGCCGCAAACCAGCAGCCACAGAGACGGAAGGCACAACCAATGAAGACAGGATGACCAAAAACAAAATGCGCACAGACTTCATCACCAAACTACCCCTGAAAAATCCTTAAAATTTTTATCAACAAATCTCCCCGAACGCTCAGGAAGCACCGCAACATCATATGTATAGAGACACTGCCGCCTGACGGGCAAACTGATAGAAGCTCATGGCCCCGGCCAGTTCCACTCCAGGGATCAGCACCTTTGGCTGTACACCGATCTCCGCCATGGAGTCAGAACAAGCAATCAACCGAACCCCCTCCTCCTGAGCCATCGATCTCATTTCAGCGAGCGCGGCATCCTGCTCCCCTTGCTGTAAAAACCGTACGCCGGTTTGTGTGAAGAAAATTGCGGCGGGATCTTCCGTTGCAATCGCGGCGAGCGAGAGCGACAACGCCGAACGGACAGCGCCCGGATCGTCGCGGGAAAGAATGATGGCCATCCCTGCCCGAGCAAGGTCATGAGCCATGTCGGGGATGGATTTACTCACGAAGATTTGGCCAAGGTGATTTTGAAGAACTCTGGCGAGCCGGCCTCGCGCTCTACGCCAATCAGTTCATGGCCAGCCTGAGCGCAGTAAGCTTCGAAGTCCGCTGGCGCACCCAAATCGGTCGCCCAAATCTGGACGACTTCACCGGGTGTCGCCGTGGACAGATGCCGGCGAGCTCGCAGCAATGGCATGGGACAGCGCATGCCTCGGGCGTCGATCACTTCCACCGATTACTCTGGGGCAGCCAAGGGGAGCCCGGAACCGGCCCAATACATCACGCCGCCATCGAGGTTATGCAATCCAGTCAAACCCTGTCCGGCCAGAAAGTGGCATGCCTGGGCCGAACGGGCGCCACTATGGCAATAGATCACAACATCCTTATCGGTTTTGAATTGATCCACATTCATGGGAACAAGGTGCAACGGTATCAATTTGGCCCCCTTGATCACGCCACGCACCGTCTCTGAAGGTCCGCGGACATCAACCAGCAGCACCTCATCAAGGCGGCCCTGCAATTCTTCCGGTGCGATATTCTTGAAACTGGACATTCCGATACTCACTAAAATCAAATGTAAAAAATTGACTTAAAGACGAGCGCACACCGGGCAACAACCACAACCGAACCTCACAAGAAGATCAGAACCGTAAGGTCGGACTGACGCAACCACTCGAACATACGCCGCTAAAGGGGTAATTGATACCACAAACTCGCGTCCATCAACATGCAAAATATTTTCACCTGCATACAAATTTCAAATTTCAAGGCCTAGAAATACTTCAAGGATGGGGGGGCGATGCTCCCAATAGAGTGGCGCGTTGAGACCAAGAGTCGTAATATTGAAAAATAGGGGCGTTTAATAAAAAAGCGAAAAAAAGTATCACGTTTTCACAAAAACATAGCAGGAGGAATATCGGCAAACGCTAATATTTAACGGGCTACAGGTTCGGAAAGAAACCATGCCCATATAAAAAATTTTTTATTTGTCTCGTGTCACTTACCCACTACAGTGACAGGGTCAAATGACAAGAAGACCACCAAAACCATCTTGGCGCGTTGCGCGTCTGAAGAGGAGAGGATGATAATGACACCAAAGATTCGAGCATTAACACAAACCGGCTCAGCTGTGATCGTTGCAGCAAGCCTACTCATGGCCGGACAAGCCTTTGCGGCAGACTCTGCCCTGACCAAGAATCAGGAAGAGGGACGAGCTATTGCCTTCACAAAAAGTGAGGGCAATTGCCTGGCTTGTCACAAAATTGCAGACGGTACGCAGCCGGGAAATATCGGTCCGGCACTGATTGCGATGAAAATTCGCTATCCCAAGAAGCAAGAGCTTTTTGATGTGATTTGGGATCCGCGCAAAAAGTTTGGTAGCGGCGTGATCATGCCACCTTTCGGTGACCATAAGATCCTGACCAAGGAACAGATTGAGAAAGTCGTCGACTATCTGTACACCCTTTGAAGCGCAGCGAACGCAAATCAACATTTCACGAGGAGCTCGTTAGCATGAAAAAGCTAGTTACAACTTTACTAATTGCCGCCATCGGAACTGGTGTTGGCACGGCAATGGCCGCGGACAACAACGCCCCATCAGCGGCCAATAACTTCAATCCGCTGAACAACCCAAGCAATCCCGCTGAATTCGCTAAAGAATACCGCAACTATTTTTATCAGAATTTCCCGCAAATTCCCCATGACAAATACAACATGGGCGTATATGCCTTTAATAAGGATGCCTACAGTCAATATCAAGACATGATGCAATTTCCACCCCAGGATGACTACATTGCCAAGGGCAAGAAATTTTGGGAAGACTACCGCCTGCCTAACGGCAAACCACTGTCTTCTTGTGTAGGGGATGCAAAAGGTTTGCGCGCCAAGTATCCCTACTTCAATACCAAGGATGGCAAGGTACATGATCTTGAGTCGGATTTGATCAACTGTCAGTTGAACGCCGGTGTACCCAAGGATGAGTCGTTGGGTTCCAAAAAGGGTTACAATGACCTCGCCAGTGTTTCAGCCTATCTGTCCAGCATGTCCCAAGGGCTGAAAGTTGATGTAAAAGTTCCCAACGATCCCAGAGCGGTAGCAGCATTCAACAACGGCAAGCACATGTTTTTCCGTAAAACAGGCCAACTGAATCTCTCTTGCGCCGATTGCCATATGTATCACGCTACGCAAATGGCGCGTTCAGAAACGCTGCATCCAGGCATAGGTAATACTACGGGTTTCCCTGTGTTCCGTTATAGCAAAGGTAAGATGATTACTCTGAATAACCGTCTGTTTGGTTGCATGCGCGACACGCGCACCATCCCGTTCAAGCAATACTCATCAAATATGCTTGATCTGGAATACTTCTTGGCTTACATCGATAATGGCCTTGAAATTAACGGCCCTGCCTTACGCAAGTAAGACCACGCACTGAAAAACAAAGCCAGCATCAATGCTGGCTTTTTTGTTGGCTTTGGATTTAACCCGCGAAACAATGTCTTCAAACTTAGGCATCAATTGAACATTCACTGACTGAATTATTAATCGGGTCAAATCAAGATCAGCAAACCGACAAACACACAAGCGATAATGACCAGTGAAAAGCCGAAATGATGCAAGATGAACTGCACGATTTCCTCCCGCGTCCGTTCAACCCGTTTCCGCCAATCCAGAAAACGATGCAATAGGAAAATAGCTGCGATTAAACCAACCACAATCAGTGCGACAGCCAAACCGTACTGGTGCGCCCAATTCAGTATGGGCCGAATATAACTACCGAAGAAGTACCCCAGAATAATGAACTGGCTAATCCCGATAATCACTGCCGGGGTATTAAAACGAACGAACGTACCATAGTTGAGTCGAAATATTCCCGCTAATGCAGGCGTAATCCAGGACAGTGGCCCACTTAAACGGGCGATAAAAACGGCAGAAGCACCTCGTTTCTCAAAGAAAGCCACGCCTTTTTCATAGTTTTCTTGGTGAATCATTCGCCCGATCAATGGCCAGTGTTGCAGTCGATCAAACAGTCCATTCCCGTATCGATAGCCCAGCCAGTAACTCAGGTTGTCTCCCAGAATTCCGCCACTGAATAACACGAGCATGACAACCCAGATATCAAGTACGCCAAGCCCCGCCAGGACAGCACCAGAGAGAAAAAAAACTTCTCCTAAGACAATCAGGGAAAAAGGGATGACAGTTTCAAGCAGCGCGCCCAAAAAAAGAATGATATAGGCAGTTTGTTGATGCTGCTGTAGAAAGGTTACCGCCTGATCGAATGAAGTCAGATCAGCGAATGACATCGTATCCTCGTTTCCGCTTCATCCGCATGGGCATCAGCGCCTCGAACAACCATTTCAGGCTTTGTTTGATATAGCCGTGCGTTTCAAATCGCCGGGTCGATGTCGCTACCTGATCACTGGGGATAAAGAAAAACCGGCCATAGCGACGACACTCACTGATGAATGTCAGATCTTCGGCAAAACTCAATTCCGGATGGAAACCGATCCCGCGCGCAATGGGCGAACGCGCCAACTGTATGGAGTAAGAACTACGGGTCAGTCGATGAATCAAGTCATAGGCTCTGAACCACAACCGAACATACACATGATTTGCGCTCAGGGGTTGTACACGCGTCGTACCCACCGCGAGGCTCTCAGAGCCATGCTGATTGATCCAGTGGTTGAACTGACGCAAGGCTTTCGGTGCCAAATGCGTGTCGGCATCACAAAAAATCACCCAATCAGAATTGACGCTAATGCGCTCCAGACCAACGTTTTTGGCCTTGGAAACGCCCTTCTCGCTTTGCAGGGCACGAATGGTCAGGTTGCCATCAGATAGCGCCGCATAACGTTCGGCAATCGCCCAGGTATTATCGGTTGAACCGTTCTCCACGATGATGATTTCCATCCGATTAGCGGGATATTGTTGCGCCATCAGGCTGTCCAGCGTTTCCGCCAGTACCGCCTCCTCGTTATGTGCCGGCACAATCACCGAGAAAAAGTTTTTGTACAGCGCATCGCTCATTGATGACTGGATACGACGTACCGATTCCTGCGTTCGCCAAGGCGGTTCAAACTGCCGGGTGTTCTCTGTTTCCGCCAAGGCGCTGGCAAGGTCGAATGATTCCGCCTGATCACGATTGATAAAGTATTTGAGACTACCGAGGTAATAGCCCAAGTATTCCTGCTCCGTTTGATTCGGCGTGGGAATAAGAAGCGCGCGCTTACCATGTTCCACCAGATCCATCACCGTGGTATACCCGGCTCGAGAGATAATGCATTTGGCACGACCGAACAATTCCTGCCGCAGATTTCCCGTCGCCAGCGGATACACTTGTAGATGTTCGGAAAGGGCGTCCCGATACAGTGCCGGATCAGCTTTTGCGTCACCCAGGACAAAGACCTTCTTGCCGGGCAGATTTTGCGCCTGGGCAAGCAGATCACGTACAAACGCCCCCTTGTGTTCGTGCAGATAGCCACTGATCACGAACAGGTAGTCGATATCCTGCTCAAGCTCCTGATGCGGATAGGAGGACAGAATCCCGACATATTCGCGCTGGGTATTCTGCAAGACGGGCGTATGTGAAAGGTTCCCGGCGAGATTCAGGCTCGGGCAGGGAAAATCCGGAATAAAGATACGGTCGAACTGCTTGAGCGCGGCTACATTGAGGTGATCGCTCAACCAACTGACTTCCTGCAACCCCTTTGGCGGTATGAAAGCTATCTGATGCGACAGTATGAACGAGGGAACCCAGCGACTGTAGATACCGTAACGACCGTCGCTGAATACGAAATCATAATCACAGGCAATGGATTCAAACCGACGATGTTCTTCGCGAATTCGTCGCCAAGTGGTGAACAGATCGAGGGCAAGATAGGCGTAGAACCGCCAACCGGTCCCGCGTTCCAGCGGCGGATAATCAGGCCAATCCTGCCATTCGACGGCGGGGTGATCGGCCAACTCCAGACGCATGAAGGCCAAGGCATTACCCGTCGAAATAACCGTAACGCGGTACCCCTCGGCCAGAAACGCATGGATCAGAACCAGGCTGCGCGTGGCATGCCCCAGTCCCAGTGAACTCACCGCAAACAGGGCGCTGGGGGATGCCCCCGAATAGCGCTCGGCATGCGAACAACGCCCGGTATTTACGTTCATGATTACTGCTCGTTCAATCGTGGCATCAGCTCAACCATGTTGCATGGCCGGGTACGGAAATCCAACTGAGCATGAATAATTTGATCCCAGGCATCGCGACAGGCGCTGGTCGATCCGGGCAGCACGAACAGGTAGGTACCGTTGGCAACACCCGAAGTGGCGCGGGATTGCAAGGTTGACGTGCCGATTGACTGGAAGGACAACCACCGGAAGAGTTCACCGAAACCCTCGATTTCCTTGTCGAGCAGCGGTATCACTGCTTCTGGCGTGCCGTCGCGCCCGGTCAGTCCGGTACCGCCCGTCGTAATGATCGCCTGACATTCCGGATCATGAATCCACGCTGAAACCACCGCACGAATCGCGTACTTGTCATCACGAACGATCTGCCGGTCGTACAACCGGTGCCCTCCATCAATCACTCTCCCCTGCAATAAATCACCCGAAGGATCATTCGTAAGAGAGCGGGTATCCGATACCGTCAGTACAGCAATATTCAGAGGGACAAATGCACGCGTGTTCATTCACAAGCCTTCATTCATGAGTGGTTTATTCGGGCGGGATGTCATCGGCTGGCAAGCCTTGAGGGCATTTTTTACAGACCAACGACTTCCCGATCATCGACCGCCTTCCGGCTTCGGTTTCAATCCAGGGGCGATTGATCCAGGGTGGTTGATGGCGCGTATGTTGATGGTGGCCGCATGCCAATCGGGCGAACCAGTCGCCCAGCTCATCCCGGTGGAACGACACAATAGCAGAACTGAACGTCTGATCTGTGACACGTGCCATGAACGCCGCTTCGTATCGTTAGCGTGCGATCAGTCGCACGGTGAAGCCCAAAGGTCATGCTCGTCAGCAGCCGTGATTTCAACCTCGACGAAGTCGCCAGGACGCACGTCGGTCACATCCGGCAAAAAGACGACGCCATCGATTTCCGGTGCATCACCGGGGCCGCGACCCACGGCTCCGGATTCGTCCACTTCGTCGATCAGAATAGCCATGCGCTGCCCCACCTTGGCGGCCAACTTTGCCGCGCTGATTTCGGCCTGTTTTGCCATGAACCGCTCAAGCCGCTCCTGCTTGAGCGACTCCGGCACGGGGTTGGCCAGCTGATTTGCCGTGGCACCCTCGACAGGCGAATAGGTAAAGGCACCGACTCGATCAAGCTGCGCTTCATCCAGAAAATCGAGCAACTGCTGGAAGTCATCCTCGGTCTCGCCAGGGAAGCCGACGATAAAGGTCGAACGCAAGGTCAGGTCGGGGCAGATATCTCGCCATGTACGGATTCGCTCCAGCACGTTCTCGCTGGATGCCGGGCGCTTCATCGCCTTGAGAATCCGCGGGCTGGCGTGCTGGAACGGGATATCGAGGTAAGGCAGCACCCAACCCTCGGCCATTAACGGTATGACCTCATCCACATGCGGGTAGGGATAGACGTAATGCAATCGAATCCAGGCATCCATTTGCCCCAATTCAGCCGCCAGCTCCTTGAAACGGGTCTTGACCGGTTTGCCGCCGAAGAAATCAAGCTTGTAACGTGTATCCAGACCATACGCGCTGGTGTCCTGCGAGACGACCAGCAATTCGCGCACCCCGGCATTCACCAGATTCTGGGCTTCGGTGAGCACCTCACCCACAGGGCGACTCACGAGATCGCCCCGCATGCTCGGAATGATGCAGAAGCTGCAACGATGGTTGCAGCCTTCGGATATCTTCAGATAAGCGTAATGCCGGGGGGTGAGTTTGATACCGACCCTGGATTCGAAATCCGAGACTTCCGTCTGAACGCGAGGTGCCGGCATCAAATCGACGAAGGGATCGTGCCGGGGCGGCAAATGTTGATGAACCGCCCCCATCACTTCGCCGTAAGCCTGTGGACCTGTGATGGCGAGTACGCTCGGATGTGTCTGGCGGATCAGCTCACCCTCGTCACGCGCGCCCAGACAACCGGTCACGATGACTTTACCGTTCTCGGCCAGCGCTTCGCCGATCGCATCCAGCGATTCTTGCGTGGCCGAGTCGATGAAACCACAGGTATTCACGATAACGAGTTCCGCATCCTGATAATCACTCGATAATGCGTAGCCTTCGGCACGCAGCTGGGTCAGGATTCGCTCGGAATCAACCAATGCCTTGGGGCACCCCAGACTGACAAAACCCACGCGCGGTGAGGATGAACTCATATTCTCTGAAACCTAAAAAGTATTATTTGGCCTGAATTTCAGCCCGGGTATCGCCCGATGCAGAGAGAGGAACATATTCTTCTAGGCGGCCATCATCGTATTGCTTGTGAATTTTGAGATTGTTGCGCTCAGCGAATTGAAGTACCGAGTCGAACATCGCGGGGTTCTGAGTTTGCAACTCAGGCTCGATGGCGAGGACTTTCTGCCCATCCAGCGAGGCCGGATGAAGGCGGTTGGAAAATACCAGCCGGTGCAGATCAAACGTAGCATCCCAACTGGCCAAACGATCAATCCAGTCACTCGGACGAAAACGCGCACCCGATTTTGTAACGGATTCGATGAGATAACGGAAATGCATGGGATCGCTCATAATGAATTCTTTTCTTGAGGTAAGAACCGATCAGCAAATACAGTGCCGACGACACGCAGTCACCGTAAAGCGAAATCGCCTTGCATTCTAAATTAATTAATGGACAAAAGCACTTGGACATGCGCGATGCGTCCACTTCATACCCTGAAGAACGCGCCATACGCTCAATCTGATGCCCAACTCCCAACCCGACCGAGCCTGAAGACATGTCGACACCGAACAATTCATCATCATTTCCTGTTGTCA
>DYKH01000128.1 GCA_020722685.1 Caldithrix sp.
GCATCATAGACACGCCCCCATTTTTGCATTTTGATTTGTCAGTTTGCATTTTGATGTTTGAATTTTTCATGACTTTCATCAGGAATGCTTTTGGCCTTTTCGCCAATAGGTACGCATTTGCCGGATGAACCTAAATAAACACTTGCTACCGGACACTATTAGACCAACCACCGATCATCACGGAATGACACGGATTCTTGATGTTGATTGGGATTGATCGTGCAATTCTCCAAAGGCGACAGAACAATATTGGCTAATTTAGAGGATGCCTCGGATATGGAATCTTAGACGGCCGCTCAGAACCGCGTAAGTTTGTGGCCACTAAAAACGTCTGGTCGTCCATTGCGATAAAGGATCCTACAAAATCCGTGACGCTCCGTGTAGCTCGGTGGTTTCTGGAAAGTGTCCGGTAGTGAGAATAAACACAGCTTGGGAGAAAAAGAAGATGAACGAAGGATTGAACAGAAGAGAATTTGTCAAAGCCGGTGCGGCCGCAAGTCTGGCCGTGGCGATGGCTCCCGCTATCGTCAAAGGCGTGGATGATCGCAAAGCCAGATTGGGATTCATCGGCGTCGGTGGGCGCGGCACGGGACACTTGAGCCTACTGCTGCGCAGGAAAGACATCGAGGTTCCTGCCGTTTGTGACATCAAGAAAGATGCGGTGGAAAGGGCATCCGAATTGGTGGTCAAGTCCGGCAGGCCCAAGCCGACCGGTTACGCCAACGGCGAAGAGGATTTCCGCAATCTGGTCGTCCGCGATGATCTGGACGGCGTTGTTATTTCCACACCATGGGAATGGCACGTGCCCATGGCCGTCGCCGCCATGAAGGCGGGGAAATATGCAGGGGTGGAAGTTCCTGCTGCCACCACCATCGACGGTTGCTGGGATTTGGTCAACACCTCCGAACAGACCGGCGTCCCCTGTATGCTGTTAGAGAATGTCTGCTACCGCCGGGACGTGATGGCTGCCCTCAATATCCTAAGGCAAGGACTGCTCGGCGAGATCGTCCACTGCGAATGCGGCTACCGCCACGATCTGCGCGAAGTCAAGTTCAATCCCGGGGTTCAGTTCGGTCCCGGCGCTAACGGCGAGGCGGTTTGGCGCACTGCCCATTCGATCAAACGCAACGGCGAGCTGTATCCGACGCACGGTATAGGTCCTATTGCCGAGTACATTGACATCAACAGGGGCAACCGCTTCGTCTCGCTCACCTCCACCGCCTCCAAGGCGCGCGGGCTGCGTGACTATATCATCCGCAAAGCCGGTGACACTCATCCCCATGCGAAAATCGAATTCGCTCTTGGCGACGTGGTCACCACCGTCATCAAATGCGCCAACGGCGAAATCGTCACCGTCAACCATGATACCAATACGCCGCATCCGTATTCCCTCGGTTTTCGCGTGCAAGGCACTCGAGGTATCTGGAACGACGTCAATGGCTCGATCTATATCGAGGGCAGGAGTCCCATGGAACATACCTGGGAGCCGTTTGACTCTTACCAGAAAGAATTCGAACATCCGCTGTGGAAAAAGTACGCCGCTGAAGCGACCGGCGCCGGGCATGGCGGCATGGATTTCTTTGTCATGCATGCCTTTGTCGAGTCCATCAAGCGCAAGGTGCAGCCGCCCATTGACGTGTATGATGCAGCGGCTTGGAGCGTCATCACGCCGCTGTCGGAGCAATCCATCGCTCAGGGCAGTGCGCCGATGCCGTTTCCCGATTTTACGGACGGCCGGTGGATGTACGAAAAGCCGAGCTTTGGCTTTGGCGATGAATACTAACGGTGAGATATTAATGTCTCTCGTCTCGTGTCTTCTCCGCTCATTCAGTTTGTTTGGCCTTTATACGAAATGTGGACGAATGCCATGGGCAAATATCCCCAAGCAGTTGAGCTTCGCATCGGCCTCCTGACCGATCGGAGCCAATTGCCAGCAGCCAATGGCCAGTAGCCGATAGCCAACAGCCGATTGCCAATCGCCAAACGTCGCCGATAGCATCGCATACTAAACTTGGATTGACTAAATGCAAACGACCCCTGACTACACGCTGACCCATCAGGGTCGGCTGATGTCATTAGATTTCTTTCGTGGCCTCACTATGTTTCTGTTGATCGCCGAGTCAACGGAGATTTACCAC
The DNA here is from genome assembly GCA_020722685.1 of Caldithrix sp. Next base: position 2,139 of record DYKH01000128.1, read on the forward strand.
TGGCTGGTCAGCCCGGCGTTTCAGGGCACATTCGTCGGCGCCATCGGTACACAGTTCCATCATCATCCCTGGAACGGCCTGCGCTTTTGGGACCTGATCCAGCCGTTCTTCATGTTCATCGTCGGCGTGGCCATGCCCTTTTCCTTTGCCAAGCGCTGGGAAGCGGGCCATAGCTGGTCGATGACCTTTCGCCACGCCCTGCAGCGTTCCGGTTTGCTACTTCTATTCGGCTGGGGACTTTACTGCATTGGTCCCGGCAAGCTCACCTTTGAATTGTGGAACGTGCTGGCGCAGCTCTCCTTCACCTACTTGGTCGCTTTCCTGCTGATGCGGAAATCCACCACCGTACAACTCACCGTTACCTTCTTGCTGTTGGCCATCAGCGAAGCGCTCTACCGACTATGGGCCGTGCCGGGATTCGATCGGCCCTTTACGCCCGATCAAAATTTCGGCGCTTACGTCGACATGCTGCTGATGGGCAAACTCTCCGGCGGCCATTGGGTTGCGTTCAACGCCGTGCCGACGACCGCGCATACCATGTGGGGCGTCTTGGCAGGACAAGTCTTGATGAGTCAAAGGCTCCCGAAGCAAAAGATTCGGATTTTGGTGATTGCCGGCGTGATCGGCCTTATAATCGGCTATGCCCTCGACCCCATCACTCCCATTATCAAGCGCATCTGCACCAGCTCGTTTGTGATTGTCAGCGGCGGCTGGTGCTTGCTGGCCCTGACTTTTTCTTACTGGCTCATCGATGTAAGAAAAGTGCAGAGATGGGCGGTGTTTTTCACCTATGTCGGCATGAATCCGCTGGCCATTTACCTGTTCACCAGCACCGGAGGTGCAGGATGGCTGCACGGCATCGTCAAGCCGTTCACCATGGGAGTCTTTGGCTGGGCGGGCGAGCTAACCGCCAAGCTCGTCACCAGCCTGGCGGTGTTGATTCTCTTGTGGTACATTTGCTATTGGCTGTACAAGAGAAGAATTTTTATCAAAATTTAGCCAAGTCGATTCGTCGGTGGGTAAGGATTTACGTCTTCCAAGAGGGGGGACAGGATTGACTGGATTGTCCGGATCAACTGGATCAGCAAGCTTGGCAGTTTCTGGTTAAATCCCGTCAATCCTGGCCATGCGGTTCATCCTGTCCCGGCTTCACTCACGGAGCTTTTTCGGATTTTTCTGAAACTCTTGGCATAGAACTTATGATGAGTCTGGTTTTGAAAAACTGGATGCAAACAGCCTGGCTGTTCGCGGCGCTGGCCGTTTTAAGCGGCGGATTGTATCTTAACTGGTTCCGAAAATTGTCGACGGAGATTAGGATTCGGCAAGACTAAGGGGACAGGATTGCCGGATTTTAAGGATTGACCGGATCAAAGCCGAGAATAACAAGAGAAGTCGTTCATACAGTCTTTAGCGACTCCTCCTTTAGAGTATCGACGGGCGCCCAAGTCGATACGGAAATTGGGAATGGAAATATCAATCAGTTTTTGTGAGGAAAAGGGATCGAACAAATTTGTTGATAACTGATCACTATCCTGTTAATCCGTGATATCCTGGCATCCTGTCAAAAAGTCTTATCGCACGAGAACCAAGCCTTGTTTCACGATTTCTCAAGACCTTTTCGCATTACATGAAAGGAGGTAACCATGTTCACCGCCCGCAGAGTTCTACTTTGGACTTTGGGTCTGTTCTTCGTTATTGCGGCTATATCCGTTGCCCAAACAGAAAAAACAAAGCCCGAATACATCCTTAAGGCCGATCAGCTCGTAGCCATGAACGATGGAATTAAACTGGCCACGGACGTCTATCTTCCCAAGGAAGATGGCCAATTTCCCTGCATTCTGATCCGCACGCCCTACAACAAAGACGGGCACAAAGGAGATGGCGAGCGCTTTGCCAAACAGGGCTATGCGGTAGTGATTCAGGACACTCGCGGCAAGATGAAATCGGAAGGCACTTTTTACCCCTTTCGCCACGATCGCGCCGACGGCTTAACCACCGTGAAATGGATACGCACCCAGCCTTGGTACGCCGGCAAAATCGGCGGCTGGGGCGGCAGCTACGTGGGATTCACCCAATGGGCCATTGCCGATGAGTTGGATGCCATGATCCCGACCGTCACTTGCCGCGATATGTACGACGTTCTCTATCCCAGCGGACTCATGTCTCTGGCAACCGCCATCAATTGGGGCTTGCCGGTGGACTCCAAGACCATGAATCCCATCAAGCCGGAGAAGCTGATGGCGGCCTATCGGATTCTCCCGCTCTCGGTGGCGGACGATTCCACTTTCAAGGACAATGCCTTTTTCGATGATTGGCTCGCCCATAGCAGCCGCGACGAATATTGGCAAGCAATGACGCATACTCGTCCGCCAAAGGGCGCCGTGCTTTCCGTCGCCGGCTGGTTCGACATCTTTCTGCAAGCGCAAATCGCCGACTTCTTGGCTTTGCCCAAATACTTGCAGCATGCCTCGCGGATGGTCATTGGCCCTTGGGCGCACGGAAAGCTTGCGGCAGAAATGGATTACACGGAAAAGTCCAAGCTCAAACACGCCAACAAGCTCGCCGAACAGGTCTACGCCCACACCCTACAGGGCAAGTCCATCACCGCCATTGCCGAACCTTATACCGACCATCACTACAACCTGTTCATCATGCAGCGCAACGAGTGGTATGGTTGCGACGAATGGCCGCCGGCAAAAATGACGGCCAAGAAACTCTATCTCGCTGCGGATAGCGCCTTGACTTTTGACCAGCCCGCAAAATCCGGCTTTGGCAGTTATACCTATGATCCAAGCGATCCCTACCCATCCTTGGGCGGGACGTTGTTAGGCGTCGGCGTGGGACAAGCTTGGCAAAATCCCAATCTTTCCCGCACAGACCAATTGAGCTTTAGCACGCCGGTTTTGGACCAGCCGTTGACCTTGCTGGGGCCGCTCAGCGCCAACCTCTTTGTGCAGACCGATGCGCCGGCCACGGATTTTATCGTTTGTTTGCAGGATGTCTTTCCCGACGGCAAGATACTCAATATTCAGGAAGGAGGGAGGAGCGTGAGCGCCAAGGAGCTAAAAGGCAAGGATCAGCCAGCGGAGATTTTGGTGGACGTATGGGCTACGGGATATGAATTGCCGGCAGGGCATAAGCTGCGTGTGGTGGTGACTTCGAGCTGGTTCCCGCGCTATAACCGCAATTTGAACAGCGGCCAGCCGCTGGCAACCGCGAGCGAGATGAGGAAGGCAAAGCAGACGTTGTATTGGGGAGGGAAATATCCTTCGTATGTTAGTTTGCCGGTGTTGGCTGAGTGAAAAGACGCTTAAGATTTGTAAAAGACTACATACCTACGATAGAGGCAGAACTGCGCGATCACTGGTGGTGAATCGCCGGAACGTGGTGCTCAATTTTTGTTTCCTTATCGACTGCAAATCAGAGCTTGATTTTTATACAGACTTTGTTTACTTTTTTTAAGATCATGCGTTTGTCCAAGCTCATCGAGGTTTCTATGCAGAATCATATCGAAGTCAATCCAAAAGTGTGTCACGGCAAGCCCATCATTCGTGGCACGCGCATCATGGTACGCAATATATTAGGGGCACTTGCCGGCGGTGATTCGATTGTCGATATCCTCCAAAACTATCCTGAACTAACCTACGAGGATGTCGAAGCCGCTATTGCCTACGCTATCGAATTGGTTGACGACACACAGGTCAGTATCAAGGTTCCGGCATGATTAGAATCCTGCTCGATCAAAATATCCCCACCCTCATTACGCCTTGGCTGCAAGAAAAAGTCGGTCATGCAGCTGAAATCAACTCGACTCGAAGCTTGGGTATGCAGCGCATGACCGATGAAGAAATTTTCTATTTCTGCCAACAGCAGGGCATGGTCATCATCACGTATGACGAAGACTTTCAAAATCCTCTGGTGATTCCGAATATTCCTGGATATGGCGTGGTGAGATTGAATATTTATCCCACCGGTTTTCGCCAAACTCAGGACGCCCTGCAGCGCTTGCTCGAAAGTTACCCGATTGATACTTGGGAGAAGGCTTCGATCGTTGTTGATCCTCATAAAATCCGCTACCAAAAGAAATAACATTTGTGCCCTGACGCTGAAACAAAAGACAGGTCTCTCCAAGTTTACCAACAAAAATCAATCCTTCCCCGTTTTTCAAGCCCGACCATCCCTACACCTTGTTCATCATGCAGCGCAACGAGTGGTATGGTGGCGACGAATGGCCCGCCGGCAAAAATGACGGCCAAGAAACTCTATCTCGCTGCGGATAGCGCCTTGACTTTTGACCAGCCCGCAAAATCCGGCTTTGGCAGTTATACCTATGATCCAAGCGATCCCTACCCATCCTTGGGCGGGACGTTGTTAGGCGTCGGCGTGGGACAAGCTTGGCAAAATCCCAATCTTTCCCGCACAGACCAATTGAGCTTTAGCACGCCGGTTTTGGACCAGCCGTTGACCTTGCTGGGGCCGCTCAGCGCCAACCTCTTTGTGCAGACCGATGCGCCGGCCACGGATTTTATCGTTTGTTTGCAGGATGTCTTTCCCGACGGCAAGATACTCAATATTCAGGAAGGAGGGAGGAGCGTGAGCGCCAAGGAGCTAAAAGGCAAGGATCAGCCAGCGGAGATTTTGGTGGACGTATGGGCTACGGGATATGAATTGCCGGCAGGGCATAAGCTGCGTGTGGTGGTGACTTCGAGCTGGTTCCCGCGCTACAATCGAAATTTGAACAGCGGCCAACCGCTGGCAACCGCGAGCGAGATGAGAAAGGCGAAGCAAACGCTGTATTGGGGTGGGAACTATCCGTCGCATGTCAATTTGCCGGTGCTGGGGGAGTGACGACTCAATCTTGGTCGTCGTTTTCAGGGGTTCTCAGATCCTCGACTCGAATCTGGATTATTTGATATTCCCGTGTCCCCGGCGCTGGCAAGAACCTGATGGTAGAGATCATCGCTCATGCGAAAACCGGCGCGGCGCAAATCTTCAAGCAAGGGTTTGAGATCGACCACCAGTGCTTTGTCTCTTGCCATCAGGAGCACCCCCAAAGTGCCGATGGTTTGCAAACCGATGGCGCGCGGCTTGCGCATGGCGGCGCGCTCGTCAATCAGAACCAGATCGGCATCGAGTTCTCGAGCAAGGATGATGGCTTCACTCTCGCCGGCATCGAGTTCCTCTCTAAGCAATTGTACCGCTAAGGCGTCTTGTGCAGGTTGAACGACGATCCAATCAGCAGCAGCTAATGCTGCCACACTGGTTTCGTCTCGGATTTCGTCGCGTACGGCGGGAGGAATGATAATTCTGCCGAAGAGTTTGTGCAGCAGGTCGAATTGGCCAATTCCCGCCAGTCCAATAAGTGGGCCGGTGTTGGAAACGACATCAGGCATCGCTGCGGCTCCACGCTTTGACGGTGGACACCTCTTCAGCCCACTCGTCAGGCGTGAGACGAAAATAGTCTATTCCTTTGCGCGCGAGGAGTGAGACAAAGCCGCGCCTGGTCAAGCCCAACAGTTCGGCGGCTTTGCCGCCAGAGATGCGGCTTTCCTGATACAATCCCAGAATGACAAATTCTTTGGCCGTTTCCGCGGCTTGGGGCTGTGCGCCGAGAAGCGCGAGCAAGTCCTTCGGAAACTCGATTTGCAAAGTGGTGACGTTAGACATCGAGCCTCCTATCCTTTCCTTAAAATGATTCAATCATTCACCTGCTGATTAAGGCCACCTAATATACCGAACCCCCTTTTCCGAGTCAATACTGGAGTTTGGGAAATCCCGGGTGTGTCCAAAGGAGTACGCTCCAAAACTAACTCAAGCTTACCTACGGCCATGTCGAAGCAGCCGTTGCCCACGCCTTTGAGTTGGTCGATGACATTAAGTCAGCACCGGAGTGTCGGTACGATAAGAATCCGGCTCAATCAGGTTTTTGGGGATTCACATCCCCATCATCAAAAAGCCAGCATCAATATGCTGGCCTATCAGAGCATTTGGCGTAGAGCAGAAAATGTGCCCCATGCGGCGCGGATCATCGGCATTGAAATGGCGAGTCCATGTCTTGCCATCGCGCAAAGTCGCCAGGCGGATGCCGGGCAGAGTGCCGTCCTTGCCGCGGTATGAGTAGTACAGAAACCAGTCCCAACGTTGCTTTTCGGCATTCCACTCGCGGAATACCGCTGCCTGAGAGGCCATACTCTCATAGTATGGAGCTGCAGGCTCCGGGGCCAGCACAGGCGCGGTACCGTAGCGAACAATGGATGTTTCATTGAGAGCTGAGTACCCGTCGCTGCCAGCGGGACAAATTGCCAGGCCGATTCTATCTTGAATGGTGCCAGCGGAACCGGAGTAGTAGATGTAGTAGGCGTCCTCCTCCGCTACATAAAGAACAGCGTCGAGTCGGATGGTGGTGGAGTCGCAACCACTCTTTGCCGGACGGAATAAGGGATTTGCCTCATCTTGGTGCCACAGGAATGGATCATCAATATCTGCCCAAGCCTTGCCGATGGCTGCGACGACCCGGTTATCTGATGAAACGCCCGAATATAGCATGATCAAGCGCCCCTGCTGCTTGGGATTGGGCAGGATACAAGGCTCTTCGATTTGTTGCGACATCCAGTCATGGCTTGCGCGCCGCAGAACGATTTCGCCTCGCACAGTAGCAGCTTAAATTTTGGATTGTTCGGATCCGTGCTTCGTGATTCTGTTCGTACCTTCTCCCTTAGCAAGCACCCAATTCAAGGTGAGCAAGGTGGCGATCAAAAGCAGCTTGGTTGATCCTTGCATATTCCTCACTCTGAGAGGAAAACTTTCATGCGTCATGGCACAAGAGGTAAGGATATCAGGCAGCCGCTTTGCGCAGCTTCTTTTTCAGGCTTTTAATCTTGCGACGGATGATTACGCTTTCTTTAGGTTTTTTCCCTTTTAGTGCCGCATCTCGCTCTTTCTTCAGCTCTTTGATTCTTGCTTTGAGGCTGGATTTGTCGATTCCTTTGGCAGCATGGTGTTCAAAGGTGTCAATGTTGAGCGCTTTGCAGATGGCAGCCAAAAGATGCTCTTTGTTCAATTGCGTATATCCCTGCACCGCTTCATGCTCTATGCCCGCTGCAATTTCTCTGAGCTGGGCAACGGTCATGTGCTTGAGGTCCTTGAATGTGTATGCCATAAAATCACCTCCGATTTCAATCTCGTTCCCAAACTCCCGTTTGGGAACGCACGTGCATAGAAACTTCGTTTCACCTAATCTATTACACTGGCAGTTCTGCCAATTGTATCAGCGAATGATCACCCAGCACATAGTTCCTTGCCGAGCTGTGTCGCCAGTGCTCCGGCAAGTCCACCAGCCCTCGCTTGACCGGATTATTATGAATGTACTCAATTTTCTGCACCAGCATCTCTTCGGAAATGATCAACTGCGGATGAGATCCTTCTTGCCAAACTTGATAATCACTACGAACTTTATCTCTTCTTATAAAATGCCAACTGATTCAACAGCCAGTCTTTATGCTCACACTGGAGCAACGCGATGATTTCCCTGGCAGTGAACTTTTTCAGCGAAGCAATGGTCGCAGCCATTTCGGGAGCTGCAGCGATGAGATGAAAGTGGTTGTCCAAAATAACGAACGCGTAAAGCAACAATCCCTTATTTTGCTGGCAGAATTTGAGCGACTTTGTGACAATCTCAAAATAAGCTTGAGAAGTAAATACCGGCAGCCATTCTACTATGGTGGAAGTCAGGAAATAGACACCGTTCTTTTCGGTGATTTTATATCGACTTTTCATTACTATCCCAGCTCAGATTATCGAAACAGAGTTTCTCAAAACAGGTATGTTCCCAAACGGAGTTTGGGAACAAGAAGAAGCGGGCCTTTTCGGTCAGTACGGCCATTTCCAGTCGCGGATTTCCGGCTTGTCATCTCCGTACTTGGAGATGTAGCTCTTGTGGTCGATCAGTCTGTCGCGCATGGCTTGCTTGACATGCGCTCCGATGCGCGCCAGTCGCGGCACGCGATCGATGACATCTACTACCAGATGAAAGCGATCCAAGTCATTCAGAACCACCATGTCGAAGGGCGTCGTGGTGGTGCCTTCTTCCTTATAACCGCGCACGTGCAGATTCTTATGGTTGGTGCGGCGATAGGTCAGCCGGTGAATAAGCCAGGGATAGCCGTGAAAGGCAAAGATGATTGGGCGGTCGGTGGTGAACAACGAGTCGAAATCCTTATCCGATAGCCCGTGCGGATGCTCGCTCGCCGGCTGCAGCGTCATCAGATCGACCACGTTGATGACGCGGATTTTCAAATTCGGAAAGTGCTGACGGAGAAGGTCAACGGCCGCCAAGGTTTCCAGAGTCGGAATGTCTCCGGCGCAAGCCATCACCACATCCGGTTCGGCGCCTTGATCGTTGCTGGCCCAATCCCAGATGCCGATGCCGGCGGTGCAGTGCCGGATGGCAGCAGCCATGTCGAGAAATTGCAGGGCCGGCTGCTTTCCTGCCACGATGACGTTGATATAATGACGGCTGCGCAGGCAATGGTCGGTCACCGAAAGCAGGGTGTTGGCGTCGGGCGGAAGATAGACGCGAACGATTTCCGCCTTTTTGTTGACCACGTGATCGATAAAGCCGGGATCCTGATGGCTAAAGCCGTTGTGATCCTGTCGCCAGACATGCGAGGTGAGCAAGTAGTTGAGCGAGGCAATAGGTCGGCGCCAGGGAATGTGGCGAGTGACTTTCAGCCATTTGGCGTGCTGGTTGAACATGGAGTCGACAATGTGAATGAAGGCTTCGTAGCAGGAGAAAAAGCCATGCCGCCCGGTGAGGAGATAGCCTTCCAGCCAGCCTTGGCATATATGTTCGCTCAGCACCTCCATGACGCGACCATCCGGGGAGACGTGATCGTCATCGGGCAGGATTTTGGCGGTGGAAACCCGGTCGGTCACTTCGAAAACAGCATTGAGACGATTAGATGCCGTTTCATCCGGTCCCATGATGCGGAAATTTCGGTTGTCCGCGTTCAGCTTGATCACGTCCCGCAGAAAGCTTCCCATGACGCGAGTGGCCTCTGCGTTTACGGTCGCAGGCTTGGGCACCTCCACCGCATAACTGCGAAAGTCCGGCATCTTGAGGTCTTTGAGCAGCAGGCCGCCATTGGCATGGGGATTGGCGCCCATGCGGCGCTCGCCTTTAGGAGCAAGCTCGGCCAATTCCGGCAAGAGCTTCCCATGCTGATCGAATAGCTCTTCCGGTTTGTAGCTTTGCAGCCATTGTTCGAGCATTTTCAAATGTTCCGGCTTGCTTGCCAGCTCGGATAGCGGGACCTGATGCGAGCGAAACGATCCCTCCGTTGTCAGACCATCTACGACTTTGGGGCCCGTCCATCCCTTGGGCGTGCGCAGGATGATCATGGGCCATTGCGGTCGCTGGAAAAAGCCGGCGGAACGAGCTTGCTGTTGAATGGTTTGTATTTCGGCAATGATGGTGTCCAAAGTCGCCGCCATGAGCTGATGCATGGCTTGCGGGTCGTCTCCTTCCAAAAAGTAAACTTTGTGGCCATAGCCGGTGAACAGGTTGTCGAGCTCCTCATCACTTAGGCGTGCCAGAACGGTCGGATTGGAAATTTTGTAGCCGTTCAGATGCAGGATGGGGAGGACGGCGCCGTCATGCACCGGATTCAGGAACTTGTTGGAATGCCAACTGGCAGCCAGCGGCCCTGTCTCCGCCTCGCCGTCGCCGACAACGCAACAGGCAATCAAATCAGGATTGTCGAAAACCGCGCCATACGCATGCAGCAGGGCGTAGCCGAGCTCGCCGCCTTCGTGAATAGAGCCGGGCGTTTCCGGAGCGACGTGACTGGGAATGCCACCGGGAAAAGAAAATTGGGTGAACAGCTTTTTCAGGCCGTCCGCGTCTTGCGAGATGTTGGGATAGAACTCGCTGTACGTTCCTTCCAAATAGGTATTGGCGACCAAGGCGGGACCGCCGTGTCCAGGTCCGGTAATGTAGATCATGTTCAGATCGTGTTTCTTGATCACCCTATTGAGATGTACATAGATGAAATTAAGTCCAGGAGTGGTACCCCAATGCCCGAGCAATCTCGGCTTGATGTGATCGAGCTTGAGCGGCTCGCGCAGCAAGGGATTGTCGTACAAATAGATTTGTCCGACGGACAGATAATTCGCGGCCCGCCAGTAAGCATCCATTTTGCGGAGTTCTTCCGCACTTAATGGGGCTGATTCCTTTTGTTTGTCTTTTTCCATTTAGTCTCCTTTTCGCTAATCCATTGAGGCGACCGGAGGATGTCTCGGTCCCCCAACCGAAAGCCAGGTCACCATCGGCCCGGGATGGACCGACCACGGAATTTCACGGAATCACACGGACTCGTTTCCATGCATGTCCGCGTTCTGATTTCTCCAGCCAGAGAAGGCACTTTTCTGCGGTTGTGCAATTCTGGCCACTAAGGGAACCTGCCGCGTTTATAAGAGTCGATGGGCGAGTTTTGTGGGAGTAATATAAGCAACAAGTGAGTTGCGAGCAAGCACAAAGACCAAAACCCTAACCGCGAAGGAACGCGAATTTACGCTAATCTGCTCATTGGCGCTAATTAGCGATCATTCGCCGTTTGGAGTTACTTGCATTGGAAAATTCAAGGGAGCTACAAAGCGATAGATACTTCATGCACTTTTCAGCTTTTAGACATCGAATTTCTTCGGATCGAGCCTTTTCAGAATGATGTCCTTGACGGTCGCGCCGCTGGGTACCATGGGGAAGACCATCTCTTCTTTCACGGTGGTGTATTCTACCACCACCGGCTCATCATGGACGCTGAACATCCATTCGATGGATTGATCGACATCTCGGGGATCGGTCACTTTCAAGCCACGGCAGCCCATGCCTTCGGCGACCTTGATGAAATCCGGATTGCTGGCCGAGAGATCGGTAAAGGAGAAGCGCGATGAATGGAACAGCTCCTGCCATTGGCGCACCATGCCCAGGAAACTGTTGTTGAAGATGATGAACTTGATCGGCAATTTGTAATAAGCGGCGGTGATCAGTTCTTGGATGTTCATGGCAAAGCCGCCGTCGCCGCTAATGGAAATGACCGGACCATCTTTGACGGCAAAGGCGGCGCCGATGGAAGCCGGCAAAGAAAAGCCCATGGTTCCCAGTCCGCCGGAGCTGATGTGCGAGCGGGGATGGTTGAACTGGAAATGCTGCGCCGCCCACATTTGATGTTGCCCTACGTCGGTAATGACGACCGCCCGTCCCTTGGTGTGGTCGGATAGCTTGCGCAGAATGGGTTGCGGACGGATTTTCCCATCCTCGGGCGGCAATTCCAACGGGCATTGTCTGTTCCAATCGGAGATCTTCTGCCACCATTCATCTACGTTGAGCTTTTCCGTGAATTGCGGCAGCATTTGATCGAGGATTTTGCCGACGTCACCGACAATCGGGTAATCGACTTTGACGTTTTTGTTAATGGAAGCCGGATCGATGTCGATATGTATCTTGATCGCATTCTTGGCAAATTCGCTGATTTTTCCGGTGACGCGGTCATCAAAGCGCGCGCCGATGGCAACCAGGCAGTCGCACTCATCCACGGCCATGTTGGCGGTGAAGGTGCCGTGCATGCCCAACATGCCCAAGAATTGCGGATCGGAACCAGGAAACCCTCCCAGACCGTGCAATGTTAAAGTGACCGGCATGCCAGTGCGATGGGCAAGCTCAGTAAGCTGAGGGCCGGCATTGGACAATATGACGCCGCCGCCCGCGTAGATCAGGGGCCGTTTCGCGGCTTTGATGGCATCTACCGCATTCTTGATCATGATGGAGTGTCCCGTCGTTTGCGGCTTGTAGCCCTTGAGCTCCAGTGCTTGGGGATATTCAAAAACCCCTCTGCTCATCACTACGTCCTTGCACAAGTCCACCACCACGGGGCCGGGTCTTCCGGTTGTGGCGATGTGGAAGGCCTTTTTGATGGTTGGCGCCAACTCGCTGATGTGGCGAACCAAGAAACTCCATTTGGTTATCGAGCGGGTGATGCCGATGATGTCTGCCTCCTGAAAGGCGTCGTTGCCGATCAAGTGGCTGGGCACCTGGCCGGTGAAAACCACGATGGGAATGGAATCCATGTATGCGTCAGCAATGCCCGTTACGGTGTTGGTCGCGCCCGGCCCGGAGGTGACCAGAACGACGCCCGGTTTTCCCGACGCCTTGGCATAACCCTCGGCCATGTGAGTGGCACCTTGCTCATGACGGACTAGAATATGCTGGAGAAAATCGACGTCGTACAATTTGTCGTAAAGCTGCAAAACCGCGCCGCCGGGATAGCCGAACACGATTTCAACGCCCTCACAGCGCAGCGCCTCGAAGAATATTTCGGCCCCGGTTTTCTTTTGTGATGCAGGAGTTTCCATAGGCGATCGAAAAGTGACTAAAGTGACTAAAATGG
>DYKH01000509.1 GCA_020722685.1 Caldithrix sp.
CGCCGAAAGCCTGACATCGCTGCGCAGGACTTTGCCGCGTATGCGAGTGCGGCGGCAATGGCTTCCCGAGTAAGGCGGGGATGAGCGTCAAGGATCTTTTCAGGAGTCTCGCCCGCTGCAAGCCTGTCGAGAATCGACTCGACCGTGATGCGGGTTCCCGCCACCACGGGCTTGCCAATCATGACATTAGGATCCGATTGGATAAGATCTCTGTGCATGTCCGAAGAATCCTTGCTCGCATAGTTGGCATGAAGAGACAGGCTTCCCTTGCGTCGTAAGATGCCATGATCCTCTGCAATATTGGCTGTCGGATGCGGGTATGTCAAGCGGCAATGCTCATGAACGGGAAACTGACTGATGGAGCACTCTTGGCGTGAAATCCAGGAAATCTTCCGAGTCGGCATCCTGTCGTAAGATACGATTCCCTTGCTCTCCTCGGCTGGTCAGGTCGCAAAGGGCGCCAGAATTCGATTCTCAACGGGCGTGACATGTTCAATCGGGGTCGGATCGGGGATTTTTGGGCCATCTCGTCGGCCTGCTCCTTGCCCGCCTGAGTGGAAGAAAAATTGCAGGGAACACGGCTAAACGATCGCCCATCAATCTGGCGCAAAAATATGGTTGTAGCTCCTCATCCCGGGTGGTATGCTCACGAAAGTCGAATAGAGGCACAAGGAACGGCGTGGCCTCATTCGAGCGTGAATTTTTAGCGCCACTCGTCAGGATTAAGAGGTCTCCACGATAAGCTGTGAAAGCGTGGTGACGGAGAGAAGATGGCTGGTCCAAAATCCGTCAAGTATATCTCCCCACTCGTCGATGCCTTAAAACAATTGGGCAATTCGGGTCATAGAACCGAGGTTCTAGATATCATCGCGGAAAAACTTCAGTTGTCCGATGAGGTGCTGAATGATCAACTCAAGAGCGGTCAGTCTCGCTTTGCGAATCAGGTGGATTGGGCAAAACTCTATCTTATGAAGGGAGGGTATCTGTCATCTTCTCAGCGAGGCGTGTGGAATCTCACGGAAAAAGGTGTGAAATCCAAGATTAGCGAAAAGGATGCCCTCGACATATTCCAAGCGGTTCGTAAGGAAACTAAGAATTGGACAAGGGCAGCGCAAGATGCCCCGGCGATTCCCCATGATCACGAAGACCGTTCGCTCCCAAACTTTGCTTCTTCTTTGACAGGTGATCATCGTTCCGACGTCTTGGAACTCTTGAAGAAAATGGCTCCAGATTCATTTGAAAGGCTATGTCAGCGATTCTTGCGAGAGGCCGGATTTCAACAAGTGGAGGTAACAGGCAGAAGCGGTGACGGCGGCATAGACGGCAAGGGTCTGTTAGAGATAAATCCCCTCATGAGTATCCATGTGCTATTCCAATGCAAGCGGTATAAGGGTTCAGTGGGCGCCGAGGCTATCAGAAATTTTCGTGGCGCCATGACCGGGCGTACCGACAAAGGAATATTCATAACAACCGGTACCTTCACCGCTGATGCCCACAGGGAAGCAACAAGAGAGGGTGCCCCGCCCATAGAGTTGGTTGACGCAGACAAGCTGATTTCCATGTTTGAAAAACTGGAACTTGGATTGAAACCAAGAACTGTGTACGAGGTAGACAAAGACTTCTTCCGCGAATTCGCTTGATTTCGGATTGCACCGCACTATTCCCGTTGCAGGCCTGAGGGGCGATAAGTACGCGAGGGAATGTTCCTTCGAGGCCGCAAAGGATTCTTTGTTCGCTTCTCCAAAGCACGACCGGCTCCCGAGGCAACGTTACACGATTAGGGGCCCGTGGCCAAGGCTGCGCAGTCGGGTGTATCCTCGACGTCAGCTCCCGAGAAGCCAATTGGCCAATGCGGATTTGATTCTGCTTAATCTTTCAGGGGCGATTTGACCGATTGAGCCGATGAAAATGCCATCATGCACGACTGCCAACCGCCCAGCCCGGACCAACCTGGCTCCCCTCAGCCCAGAGGCGGAGAAATCGCCTGAATCTTCATCAATGATCTCGTCAAATCCTTCAATGTAATGCCTGAGTTGCGGGGAAACCATGCAAATAAGCCAATCACCGAAGTGACCTGGAAGTTTCGCTATGAGCAGGGCGGGCCGGAGTTTCGCATCCGGCTGATCTGTACGGCAGAACCTGAA
>DYKH01000129.1 GCA_020722685.1 Caldithrix sp.
TCCCTTCGGTCGGAATGACATTCATTTTTGACAGGGGCTGAACTGTTACGAAAATTGAAAATCGCGCCCCTCGTCAATTGATGGTATACGATATCAGTGAAAGTGATCGGCCGTCCAGCCTGACAATCGATGCGTGAGCTTGCGCTTTTGTAGATGATGGTCACGGTAGCATCTCCCATAACTTTGCCGTCGCCGTTTTTGTCGATGCAGATTGCTGTATTTTCGCAGACTCCCACTCCCATCAAATCATCGCGGCCGTTGCTGACGATCTGGCGAGCAAGCATGGGAACCAGCCGGGCCAACCTTCCCCGGGAATGAAAATGGGAGTCGGTAAGAATGTTGGGTAGGATTTTCATAAAGTCATCGGTGAAGCGAATATCAGGGTGGTAGGGATTGTAAGCGGCCTCATCGGGGTAGAGGTAGCCGCCGGTGGCATCGTAAACGATTTCCCCCAAGATCGCCAGTCCTGCGCTGGTCCCGCCAATTGCGCCGCCGCGGTGAAAAACCTGGTGAATTGCATCCTGTACGAGCGTTCCCTTCCAGGTATTCACGTAAAGGCTTTGGTCGCCACCCTCGATAAAAATGCCCTGTGCGGAAATGAGTTTCTTGAATGTGCTGGAGTCATTTGCGGCCTGCTTAGTCGCAATCTGGAGGGCCTCGCTGGATGAATCTGCGCCCAATAATTCAAAATAGGTAGGGTATTCCGGACTGGCCGCCTCGACATCAATGTTGATGATCTTGCCGAAATGGGCAGCCTCGACGAACCAGCCGTAGGGTTCATCGGCCCAGGTGCTGTATTCGCTGCCACCCCCGACCAGCAGTATTGATCCTTGTGCAAGCAAAAGGTGCGAAAGAAACAACAGTAAAAAGGAGGTAATGCGTTTCGTCATAGAAAGCAACTGTCGCTGATCAAGACTCCCTGCTCTGGGGAATTATCGGGAGGGTTGAAATCCCCCTAAGAAAAACAGGTCATATCTCAATAATTGATAGCAAAAGATACTCGGTTCACATTCGGCAGAATGTCGAATACCGAATAGCTATAATCGCAGCTCAGCAAAATACCGGAAATGAAGGCGTTGAAGCCGCAGCCCATGCTGTATAGCTCCTCATCCTGGTTGAGCTTGTAGCCGCCCCGAAGCATGAGTCGATCGAAAAAAGCTACTTCCGTACCAAAGTGAATTCGTTCCTGATTGTCATTGGGATGCACCGCGTCGATAGCCAGAATGGCATGGGCGAACCGTGTGGTGAGGAGATCCATGGCGATGCCGAATTGAAAGTTCAACGGCAGGGCATAGGATTCCGTTTCCAATCTTGTCGGCACCAAGCGGTTGGGAAAGGTTGTATTCTCGTCATACTTCACACTCAAATCAGCGCCGTTGAAGCGCATGTCCTGGCCGAAATTGGACATACTCATGGCGATGGTGAGATTTCTAAAAGCAAGCTGGTATTGCGTGCCGACATCGAAGGCGATGCCGTTGGCCGTCTCCTCCCAGATTCGCTGTTGGATGTAGCGAGCCGTCAAACCTACGCGAAAGCGATCGGTCAAATTCCTCCCATAGCTGAGACCGAATGCCAAATCCTGAGCGTCGAAATATCGACCCGTACCATTCGGGGAAAACTCGGTGGTGACTTCCATTTTGTCAACACTCAGTACCGTGACGCTGGCGGCAACTGCGCCAAAACTACCGGCGTTGTAGACATAGGCAGCGGCGTTCATGTCAAAGGTGTCCAGCCATTTGCAGTGGGAGAAATGGGCGGAATGGCTTTTAACTTTGGCGATACCGGCCGGATTCCAGAATGCGGAGCTGGCATCCTGACAAGCACCTACGTAAGCTCCTCCCATCGAGGCTGCCCGTGCGCTCACCGGTATTTTCAAAAACTGTGCGCCACTGGTGCCCAAGTTGGGATTTTGGGCGAACGCCGTGAAGGCCCACAGCAGAGCGAATAGGATGGTTAATGTTCTCATTCTTTTCATGGCCAATCACCTACTTTATCACTGCGAATGTGCTCTTGAACTGCGCGGTTGCCGTTTTGACGATGTACAAGTAAACTCCGGATGCGATCTCGCGCCCGCCTTCCGCCCGCAGGTTCCATGTCTCGGTGCCGTTGGCAGCGTCATGTTCTATCGTCTTGACGCGATCTCCGGCAATGGTGAAAACGTAGATGGTGCACTTTTGCGGCAGATTGATGAACTGGATTTGCCGAATCGGCTCGCGCCGCAGTTCTCCAAATTCCTGCTCATACAAAGAAGAGACCAGATAGGGATTCGGAACCACTCTAACCTGATCGAGTTCATTTTTTTCCCGAACGGCCTCGATGACCGCGTTGTTGATGCGGAAACGATAAGAGTCCAAAACATTTGGCGGCACCGGTACGACCGTCTCGACCGCGAAAGCATTTCCCGGCGATGGCGGCGCAATCGAGGGGAAGCTGACTTGTCCCTGGATGCCGTCGAATCTAAAGGTATCGGCTGTGTAGAGGGAATCGACCTTTGCGGTGTCGCCCAAGGCGTTGGTGATGAGCAAGGCAACAAATCCACTGCCGTCTGTGGCCAGTCCATTTCTGAGCACCGATATCCAATAGGTGTTATTCTTCACCAGGGTTTCATCATATACCGAAAAAGTTATATCAACTTTGTCGGTTCCACCGATGCGCGAAACGCTTTGAATGACTTCCGGCGGCCTGAGCTGAAAGACTACGCCGTCGGCGGTGGCGCACGGCTTTTCGATCAGGAAGGGTTGAGGGGCTATGACCGTATCGGCAGCGTTCCGGGTGACGTAGACCGCATAGTTCAGGCTGATGTAGTCGCCCGCTTTTGGCAAGAATTGCGCTGGAGCCGTAATGTCGGGATCTTCAACTCTGATGCGCATGCCCGAATTGAGTGAATAAGTGGTGCCGGAACGATAGCTGCGTGGATCGGAGCCGATATAGTCGCCGGTCGCCATATCGATGAGGTGGAAGGAATTCGGCGCGATGAATTCGATGCCGTAATTCTTGGCCTCGGTCTTGGTGGAATCAGAAATGACGGGGACGATCCTGGTTTTCAGGGTTCCGCGATCGGTGCGCTGGACGTAAGTGAACTTTACCTGATACTCTCGATTACCCAATGAGTCTTCGTCGATCGGCTGCACCTCCATGACATAGTTGGATTTGCCCCGGCCGACGTGCCGCACATCCGCCGACGAAACCGGCGTGCGCCCCATTGCCTTGGATCGTGGCGTGACGGAGACGGTGTTGAGGGCATCCGGTGAATTGCCGCGCGGGCTTTCCAGACTTTCGACTGAGGCATCGCCGCGGTCATAGGCCGTGATGGTGTACCAATAGTCAAAGCCGTTATAAACGTTGGTATCGGTAAAACTGTATTGCAGCCCTGTATCCAATCCCCTATTGTTCTTGACGTCGAATTCAGCAAGGGGAACCGGATTGATTCCAACCGAGGGATCGACATTCCGATCCCATTGATCCCAGTGCAAACCCTTGTCTGTGCTCTTGTAGAGCCGATAGCCCTCGAAATCGTACTCGCCGGAGTAATTGTCTTTGGAATGCTCGGCAACATCGTTCCAGAATAGCGTGACTCTGCCATCTCCGGCATACGCACTGAGGGTTGGGGTGGCAGGCGGCTTGCTGATCTCAAAGTCGAATTGCAGAATTTTTTTCGCCGTCGCCAAGGTGGTGTACAAGTCGTCTTTATTATTGCCGGCGATGATGGCCGTATAGAATGTAAGGGTGTCGCCGCGAGCCAACCGGTAAGGTCCGGAGCTCATGGTGGCAACCAGATCGAGACCGGACGCCGGAATGGTGGCGGGATCATCGAGGTGCAGATTGCCGTTGGCACCGGGATGAAAATACTTGGGAACCAACGATTGCGGTCGTAGGATTTTGGGATTGCCGGAAAGTATGGCAAATTGCAGACTGTCGTCATCGCGGTCATCGTCGTAGAGATTATAATGCATGTCCGTGACGCCCAATTGCTTGCCATCGATCTCGGGAGTTTTTAGTAGAGTAACTCCGAAATAGCCGGTGACACCCCCCGGCCATTCAGTGGTAAGACCATCATCAAAGAAATACAGAAAGGCGTTTTCTTTGTCCAAATCCATTTTGTCATCGCCGTATTCCGGCTGGCCGCCGCTGACATCGCCCACGTCTATGTCGCAGTACATGGCAAAGTACAGGCTATCCAAATCTCGGTTGCCCTGATTCATCACCTCGAATTTGTAAAAGATGATGTTTTCCGCAAAAGTTACTCCGTATGTATATCCAGTCTGTGCAATGACGATGCCGAGCGGCTTGACGGTATTGTTATCATCGTTATAAACGCAATAGCTGTCCTGGTCGGATTTGACGACGGGGTTACCGCTCGCATCCTTTATCGGCCAGCCTAACGTCGAATTCCATGAGCTGGGATTATCGCTGAAGGCAATTTTAGCATATTGCCGATTGTGATATCCGCCCACAGCTTCCCATTCTTCGTTGGTGGTGTAGCGTCCTTGGACGACGTTTCCGGGAACGCCGACCATCGGATTGATGCGATAGATATAGTTTTTGCCCGAGCCGATGGGGAATTCGCCGGAAGGCCCTTGCGTCAATCGGCGGGGATAGAGCTTGCCGCGGTTTTCGAAAAACAAGCCAATGTTGCTGGCGTTATGCGTCCCACCCGCTCGATCCTCTACTCCTTCGGCTTTTCCCAAAGAGACTGCGTCGGCATCTCGGTCCTTGTCTTTTAGAAACTGGGGGAAGGTGCTGCTCGCAAAGATCAGAATAATGGGTATGAACAGAACTTGTTTCTTCATCTTCTCACCACGTTTTGTCGTTGATCTGCCTTGCCCTAAAAAGAGGAGATTTAAAATCTAATCCCAGCGCCCAAACGGATGCTTCGCGGCGGACCATAATTGGAAGGGTCTTGCATATACTCCTGCGAATGGCCGCCAACGAAGGTGAAATCAGGCTCGCCGGTGTCGCCATACACGTAAATGATGTTGCGATGATCCGTCACGTTCAGAATTTCCGTAAAGACCCTGAGCTTTGCGGTCTTCCAAACGGAGAATTCTTTGCCGATTTCGAGGTCGATGGTGTATCTGCCCGGCATCCGCAAAGAGTTTTTGTCGACAAAGCCGATGTCCCGTCCGCTGGGAGTGTACGGAAAGCCGGAACTGGCTCGCAAAAGGATGCTGCAATCCGTATTCGCAAACGGCTTGATTCCCAAGAAAGCGGGGCCTTCGTTTTTTGGAATTCTGAACATGGATTCGATACTCAAGTTATGCCGTTGGTCAAAGTTCAAGAAGTACAGTTTGGTGGATTCCTCGGTGCCCGGATATTGCTCTCCCTCAGAGGATGCGCTGCCTTTGGCAATGGCGAAGGTGTAGCTCAGGCCACCGGAAAAGTACTTGCCCGGGCGAATATCCGCATTGATTTCGAAGCCTTTGATATTGGCATAGTCCTCGTTGATGTAGGTGGTATAGCCGACATAGCGTCCGCTGGTGCCCATGAACGCTTCGTAATAGCGGGTGCCAATGAGACCGGTTACGTCTTTATAGTAAGCCGTGATGTGCGCGGCAATCCGTTCGGAGAATTGATGGGAGAGTCCGACTTCATAGGCGATGGTGCGCTCGGCATCCAAACTGGGCTGACCGAAGAGCGGCTCGCGGACGTTCAGATCGTACTGGTGATTCTCAAACAGGAATTGATACTCCGGGTTCTGGAAAAAATGGCCGTAAGCAAAATGCAGCTTGGTGCGATCCGAGACCGGATGGGCAATACCCAAGCGTGGGCTCAACTGGGTGCGCGCCTTTACCTTGACCAATGCTCCTTGAGAAAGTGGGTCTTGGCGAAAGGTCGCATTGGCATTGAAAAAGTCATAGCGAAGCCCCAGATTGATGATTAAGAAGGGGAACTCGATTTTATCCTGCACATATCCGGCAAACTCGAACGGCTGGATTCGGTAATCGTTGATATAGGGAAAGTTCCTTTTGGGATCATAAACGCTGAACAACTTGAGCCAATGCTTGCGGTATTGCACTCCCATTTTTATTTCGTTGAGCCGTCCTGCCTGCCAGACCAGGTCGCCTTTCAAGTCCGCCGTTTTGGTCTTGCTGTCGATGACCTCTAACGGATCGGCCAGAATGTAAAACTCATAGCCGTTTCCGGCAGTGCTTAGATACTCCCACTGCGTTGGCGCAAGATAAGCGGAAGTGTCTTTGTCGATGCCTGAGTAATAACTCTGATCAAAGTAGGAGAACCGCAGATCATAAAACAAGTTTGATCTCACAGTGTGGGTGGCGACCAAGGTGCTTTGCCATGTTTTGGTGCGCTGCCTCGTGTATTGTTCCGGTATGTATTTAAAGTCATGGTTGTAGCCTTTGCGCTTGGTGTTGCCATACCGGTTCGAAAGAGTGAGTTTTACTTTTGGCAGAAAGGAGAAGGAGAATTTGTTGAAAAAAGTTTTTTCGCGGTTATAGCCGAAGGGCAAGTAACTGTCTCGGTCGTTTTGTTCGCCAGAGATAAAGTACTTTATTTTTCTCGTGAATACGGGACCGCTGAGACTGCCGTTCATGCGGCTCTCGCCAAGGTCGGCATAACGATGGACGCCGAACTCGCTAGTTCTGGCTTCGAGACTGCCGCTGTGCTGGTCGCCGCCGTCGCGGGTGACGATGTTGACCACGCCGCTTAAAGCATTGCCGTATTCAGCGTTGAACGTACCGCTGAGGAGGCTCATCTCCTGAATGGCGTCGTTGTTGATTTGCGTGATCATGCGTCCCAAAAGGGGATCCTGTACGTACATGCCGTCGATCATAAAGGCGACTTCGTTCGACCTCCCACCGCGGATGTGCAATTGGCCGCTTTGCTCGGTGACGCCAGCCTGCAAAGACAAGACTTCGGTAAAGTCCGCCACTGGCAGGTTTTCGATTTCCTCGCGTCGCATCACCGAGCCGGAATTCGTCAAATCTTTTTGGATCATCGGTCTCTCGGCCACGACGACGATCTCTTTGTCGAGCCGCAGCACCGAAGGCACCAGCTTGACGTCGAGCGCCGTGGTCAAGTCGATCATGATTTGCACCTTTTCAATGGTCTGGGGCTCATAGCCGATATAGTTGACCTTGACGGTTTTGCTGCCCGGCGGTATGTTCAGCAGAGCGAAGCGGCCGTCGACATCGGTAACCGTGCCCAACGGCGTGCCTACGATCTGAATGTTGGCCCCCGGCAAAGGCTCTCCGGTTTTAGAATCCGTGATCCTGCCGACGAGCTTGCCGGTCACGCCAGCCATTAGACCGATAGGCGTTGCAAACAACAGCAACAAAATGACTTTTTTCATAGGCCAAACCTCGTGATTTGTAAGCGATCACAGGACCAAACTCCTCACGCCAAGACGCCAAGCACGCGAAGTAGATAGAGAGCAATGAATGACGGGAAATAGGCTTACATTCAAGAGCAAGCCCTGTCCTTAGAATAAGTCTCTTGCGCACTTTGGCGCCTTTGCGTGATATATAAACACCCTGTGATCGGTCACCGTGATTTAGCTGTTAACCCATAGCTTTTAGCTTGAGAGAGCTTCTGCAAATGATCCATAATCTATACTCACTAAGCGTAGGGATTTCATCCTTCATGTCGTTCCTGCGTATGCAGGAATCTCCCAGTGAATAAAGTGTTAGGAGACGCCTGTATTCACAGGCATGACATGAAAGAATAAACCTTAACAAGTATCATTGGGCGCAACTTCCTCATTCTTGCATCTCCAATTGTCTCCTGCGCCTTTCTTTAGCTAAAAACTACCCGCCACCAAAAGCTAAAGGCCAAAGGCCAAACGCTAAAAGCCAGAGGCTAAATGCCAAACGCTAAACGCCAAACGCCAAACGCCAGAAGCCAAATGCCAAACGCCAAAAGCCAAACGCTAAACGCTAAAAGGAAAAGATGCAGAACAAAGTAACATGGTCCTGCATCTTCAGAACTAACGCACCAACAGCATTTTCTTGCTTATGTCCGTTTGGCCTGCGGTCAAGCGATAAACGTAAATCCCGGATCCTACAGCGTCGCCCTGCTCGTCCAATCCGTCCCAACTTGCCTCATGGGAACCGGCGTCAAACTCACCGGAGGCGATGGTTCTCACCAGTTGTCCATGTAGATTGTACACAGTCAATCGGACATCCGATCTTTGCAGCAGGTTGAACTGGATGTTGGTCGCCGGATTAAAAGGATTGGGGAAATTCTGGCTCAAGCTAAAGTCAGCCGGCACCTGTCCGTTTTTATCCTTAGGCACCGAGACCAACACATCATACTTGGCTTTTGCCGCATCGGTGGCGGCCTGCAAATCCACATCGGTTTCGGCAAAAGCGATAGCATAGGTTACGATCACCGAATCGCCGGGAGCCAATGTGAAAGCGCCCGCGTTCAGACTGGCCAGCGAGCCATCCCCGCCGGCTACCAAAGTGCTATCGAAATTGGGATCGGCCGTCATGTGATAGCGGGTGGAATCGGTCGCCGCATCGGAGTTCGGATCCGCAGGCGAGTAGACCGACCAATCTAATGCGTGGTAGGAAAACGGCTCACCGGACAGCAATCGAACTCCTGCGTGGGGCGTTTCGCCTTCACGATAGCAATAAGCGACCTTGTGCTCAGCGTCGTATTTGTCGCTTTCGCCGCCATAGTTGCCGCCAATACGAGGGAGGAATACGGCGCCAATGTAAAAAGTACCTTGTTCCGACTCGCTATTGATGATCGTATAGCGAGCGATAATGTAAGGCTCATTGTTCCATGCATACACATGGACTTTAAAGTCCACATTTGGCGGCTGAATGGGGGGGTAGTTGCTGTTACAAACGGCGACGGCCTCAATGTCCGCGACCGTTGGCGAGGCTAACAAAATAGCCGGTGCCGTCTGATCGTGATTCTCGTTGTAGTCCGACACGGCCTTTTCAGAGAGGGCGGCGATCAGATTGACGCGCTCCAATTGGCGGGTGCCGGTAGTCGACGGTGAATAAAGCCGGATGCTACCGGCGTTGCTCAGCCTGACACCGATCTTGCCGGTCTCAAAGGTCACCTGAGCTTGAGTCTCGTTCATGCATAGCCCGATCAGAATGACGAGACACAACACGATTTTCGTGGAATTTGTTGTCATGGGTCCTCCTTGCTTTTCGTTATAGTGGATTAATTGATCCTAAAACTCTACCTCTTAGCTGCCATCGCCAGAACACATCGTCCGGCAATGAATTCTGCAGCATGACCGTTTACCGTGGCCAAAGCAAGCCAGGGCGAATCGACTCGTATAAGCACCAATGCAGCATTGGGGTTCATTTGCCGGAATTCCCTGTTGGAATAATCTCTGCGGTCACCATCATTTTCCAAGGCGATATTATGAAAACCCGTCGAGCGTTTGCATCGCCGGATTCGTTTACTGCCAATTCCAGATCACCGGAGGGATTAAAAGCAAAAGCGCCAGCATGAAAAAGAATATTTCAATCGGCAGCAGCCATTTTGCCCATTTCTCCCAAGAAATTCCTGCCAGCCCCAATACTCCCATGGTCACGCCTGAAGTGGGAAGGATCGGATTGACCCAGCCTTCGCCGAAAACAAAGGCCAAGACGGCAGTCTGACGGCTGATGCCAATGACATCCGCCAAAGGCGCCATGATCGGCATCGTCAAAGCTGCTTGCCCGGAACCAGAGTGGACGAAAAAGTTGATGATTGCCTGCGTGACGAACATTGCCTGCGCGGAGACGACACGATGCAAGTGAGAGATAATGCTGGCAAGATTGAAGAGCATGACGTCCAGTATCTTCCCATCCGTGGCAACGACCAAAATGGCCCGGGCGCAGGCGATGATGAAGGCCACGCCAACCATGTCTTTCGCGCCGGCCTTGAAACTATCGGTGATTTCGGCAACCGATAATCGGCCGAGCAAGCCGGCAACGATGCCAAGACCCAGAAAGAGCGCGCCAATTTCATTGATATACCATTTGAAGTTAAGCACGCCATAAACCAACAGTACCAGGGCTGCTATGAACGCCCCCAACACGCAAACGTGCTTGGCGGAGAACTCCATGTGATTGAGACTGTTCAAATGCAGGTTTTGCTTCCGCTGTTGATCAAGGTCGTAGACGGGACTGAGGGTCGGTTTGGCTTTAATTCTTGCCGCATAGCGCATGACAAAATACGTCATGAAAATCACGCTCAAAATCCAGACGACTACTCGATAGGCTATACCGGAATAGAGTGGCAACTCGGCAATTCCCTGAGCGATGCCAACCGTGAAAGGATTGAATATGGCGCCGGCAAACCCCGCCGCTGCGCCGAGAAAGGGAATGGCCGTCCCAACCAAAGAGTCGTAGCCGAGCGATATCGCCAACGGGATAAAGATGGGGACGAAGGGCATGGTTTCTTCGCACATGCCAAAGAGCGTCCCAGCCAGAGAAAAGATGAGCATGGTAGCCGGGATGAAGAACTTTTGCAGATGCTGTTTGCGGCTGAAGAATAGGGCCATTCTCTGCACCGAAGCGGTGACGGCGCCGGTCGCTTGAATGACGCTAAAGGTGCCGCCGATCACGAACAGAAACGCAATGATTTGCGCCGCCTGTGCAAAGCCTTTGAGCGGCGACGTCAATATGGCGCCCAATCCTTGCGGCTGGTTTTTGACATAAGTGAAGGACTCGGCGATGACCAGCGTCTTTCCGTCTTTGGTTTCGCGTCGATATTCGCCGCCGGGAACGAGCCAGGTCAGAATCGCCACTACCACCACGATTGCATAGATCATCACCAGCGTGTTAAAAGAGAATTTGGCTTTCATGCATCCCGCTTTTTTTGGATGAGTAACCAGATTCCGACGTTAGTCAAATCGATATTCATCGCCGGCAAAGAGAATGTCCATTTTTATGTCCTTCCCCGCCAGCCGGCCTTTTTCGTTGCTGCGAATCGATTTTGCTTTGCGTGCATCATAGACGATCACCGATCCGTCCCCATAGACGCGGAATTTCCCGCTCGGCTCCACGAGAATTGCCGTGTTCTCATCGATGCCGACGCCCAGCAGCTTTGGATTTTCCAATACCAGACTGATGAGCCGGTTGTGGCGCTTGCGGGCGACAAAATGCTGGTCGATGATGACTTGGTCCAAAAAGCCAAAGCCCCTCTTGGTCTCGACGTTTTGCTTTTGCAGGGTGACGAAATTGTTGGTGCTGTCCTTGTTGATCAGCTCGTTGCCGGTGATCATGATCTGGCTCATCACAGCCGCGCCGGCGCTGGTGCCGCCGATGATGCCGCCTCGGTCAAAATATAGCTGCAAAATGGCGGTCTCAGTTCGTGTCCCACCGAGGCGATTCATGAGCCGCTCTTGCACGCCGCCGGTGAAAAAGATGCCGCCGGCTTGTCTGACTTGCGCTACTGTGCTATCCGCATTGGCCATTTCGGGATTAGTGATGTGCAGCCAATCGACCCTTTGTGCACCGGCGTTCTTGAATTGCTGCACCATGTAGGGACCACTTTCCTCGGGCACGCCGCTGGCAGAGGTGATTACCAGGATCGGCTTGTTGGCGCTAAGGGAAACGAATTCCTCGAGTGCCGGCTCCGGTTTTTCGCCGCCGCCGATGATGAGCAGGTAGCCCTTACCTTGCTGACCGGCATGCATCGTGGCAGTCACCGTTAAGCAAACGGCCCACAATACTCGCCTAAAATTCCGGGTCATAAATTCTCCGCCTCTATCAAATGCAGCAAAATTTCCGTGCCTTTTGTCAGGTCGGCGATGGCAATGTGTTCATCGTTTGCATGCGGATTTTGCGCCCCTATGCCGATGTTGATCACCTTGATTCCGTTCGCATTGAAGACATTGGCGTCACTGCCGCCGTAATAAACCATCGGTTGCGGGCGAACGCCGCTCTTGTGAAATACATCGTGCAGCCGCTTCACGCTCGGCATAGTCGGCTCAAAATGAAATCCATAAAAGCTGTTTTTGAAAACGGGTTCGCACTGGCCGCCCCATTTCTTGCTGACCGCCAGACATGACGCTTCTAAGGCAGCCCGAATCCTGCGGATTTCCGTTTCCTGAAAAGAGCGAAATTCGCCCGTAATAGTCACCTCATCCGGGACGACGTTGTCCGCCGAGCCGCCGTGAATGGTGCCGATGTTGGCAACGGTGTGTTCATTCACTCGGCCCACCGGAAAGGAGTTGATCACCTGCATCGCCATGGACAACGCATTGATGCCTTTTTCCGGCGCTACCGCCGAGTGTGCCGGACGACCTTTGCAGTGAACCCTAAAGTCGATTGCTGTAGGAGTTGAAGTGACATATCCACCCGGGTGTGCCGTGCAGTCGAATACAAAGCCTTCTTGCGCCTGAAGCTGAGCAAAGTCCAGCGCCAAGGCTCCCAACATTCCCAACTCTTCTCCAACCGTGAAGATGATCTCCAGATTCCGATGCTTCAGTTTTCGCTGGGTGATTTCGGTGAGAATGTATAAGATCAAAGCCACCCCGGCGCGGTTATCAACGCCGAGGATGGTATTTCCATCCGAGCGCATCACGCCGTCCTCAAATCGTGGCTGCAGATTGGCAGTCGATTTTACTGTGTCCATATGCGCCAAGAGTAAGAGCGGCGGTCGGCGGTCCCCGTCGGACACCATCCGAGCAATCAAGTTGCCGGAATTTCCTTTCACCTTGGCGGCGGCGTCATCTTCACGAAATGGGATGCGCAGATCGGCAAGCTCCTGCTTGATAAAATCAGCGACGGCTCGCTCGTGCAACGACACACCATCGATCCTGACCAATTGCAAAAACAAATCTATTAGCTTTTGTTGATTCATCTTTGACCTTTAACCAGATTTGACGCAAACCAGGAAAGTACGCTTCCTATGGAACCTATTCTCCGGTAGCCATGAAATACCGTTCGTCCTTGATGCTCTCCTCGATGATCTGCAGAGCTTGCAGCGTGCGCTTTTCGTCCCGGAAATTGAGCTCGTTTATGATGGCGTTAATGACTGTCATCACCGCGCCCAGAGAGTTGCTGAAGGTAATGTTGTCGGTTTTGATTTGGATGCAGTGGGTCGCATGCTGCCTGATGGGAGCGATTTTTTTGTCGGTAAAGGCAATACTACGGATGCCCAATCTTTTGGCCAGCTCTATAGCCTCCACGGTCTCCCGTGAATACGGGGAGAAGCTGAAGGCGATCAGCAAATCCTCTTTCTTTAGAAAAGCGATTTGTTCCTGGTAGCGGAAATAGTCGAGCGAGAGATACTGCGCATCGTAGCTGTACTGCCGGAGAAGAAAAGTCATCAGTTGCGAGAGATGGGCGGAAATTTCCAGCCCCAGACAATAGATGCGCCGGGCGGCGATGATACTGTCTACGATTTGCGAGAAAACTTTGGCATCAACGGATTTGACCGTGTCATGAATATTTTTGACGACGTTATCGGCAACCAGCTTGAGGGTGTCGGGATTTTTCCCCTTTTCGGTAACGGCAAATTGATAATGTTGGGTAGGAGATAACTGGTTCTTCAGCGCCGTCGAGAGATCTTCTTTGAGCTCCTTATAGCCTTTGAAACCGAGCGATTGGGCGAAACGGACGATGGAGGCTTCACTCACATGCGCTCTTTGGGCGACATCTTTGATCGGCAGCAAGGCCACCAAATCGATATGCTCCAGAAAAAAGTTAGCGACCTTTTTCTGGTTGGAAGCCAACGTCGGCAGTATCTGATAGATCAGGCCTTCGATTTCTTGCTGTTTTTGCATCGGAGCTGTAACAAAACTTTCATCACCGACGAATACCGAAAGTTAAATTTCAGATGCAAGTAATACAAAATAACAGAAAAAGTCAAGTCCTTTTTTCACTATTTTAGTTTTCATCGAAAAGCAATGGCAAGGCTGGCAGCCGCCTGTTTTGCGTGCGCGATATGCTGCAAGATCATCGAAGTTCAATAGAGTTCTAGAGTTTTTTGATGTATTCTGGGAAGTCGAATTACTGACTTTTCAATTTGTGCTACCCATCATTACAAACGGCGTCCAAGGGAACGGGTGTGCGAAGGAGATTTCGTTTTTGCGAGTGCGGGTCAGCTTCAGTCCTGCGCGCTGTCCGGATTGGATCTCGTCCACAACGGCGTAGGTTGATAAACTTGTCTTGGCATTTCTACGAAAGCTATCTTAGGCTTCTTCTTGAAGGGATTCTATAAGCTCAGAAATACTCGTAACCGGTGATCGATAGTTTCCTCTAATCATCCCCGTCAATAACCTATCCGCTTCTGTCACTGAAATTATTTTGTGTTTAGCTGCGAGAATTAAGATACTGATGGTCCCGGATGACTCCACATGATTAGATTTTGCCAATTTCCGAGCTGCCTGATCATCTGTTATCGATTAAAATTGGTAGTTCATGGCCTCAGGCTGTAAAATCTTCGCAGTCAAAAATCTCACCAGCTTGCAGCGAAAATAGTTTGCTATTTCACTGCGGTAGTATCTGAAAGGGGCAGTTTAGCATAATGAAGTAGGTTGATTTTGTAGCTCTCGAGTTTAAAACATTCTACCTAAAATTCTAAAATAAAGTATTAGCTAGAGTGATCCAAGATTCTTATATTA
>DYKH01000510.1 GCA_020722685.1 Caldithrix sp.
CACGGCGAGCGCGGCAAAGGGCGACGCTGCGCTTAGACTGGAGAGAGTGACGGCGTTGGTGCCGACGCCGGCTGTCGCAAACTGCGTGGCTGCAACGGTGATGGGATAAGGATCACTACTGCCAATGTTCGCATCAGGTGCTGTATCACCTCCACCGTAGTTATCGCCTCCCATAATAGCGGCAATCACGTTGATGGTCGGCACGCCTCCACCGGGGTAGACCGGCGTGGTGAATCCCAACTCTGACCAGGGGCAACTGAACTCCATATGAAATCGTCGGCCACCCTGGTTGGCGGTAACCGGACCACCACATTGCGCTGTAATGTCGGTGCTGGCTGTGGAGCCGCTTGCTTCGTAGATATTGCCATTAGCGCCGTTCCAACCGCCGTAGAACAGATCAATGCCGTTCGCCGCAGGGAAAGAGATTCTCCTAGGCCAAGCGCCTGTGTACGATCCGCCCTCTCCGGCACCCAAGAAATCGGTGATTCCGGCAGCATTGCCAAAGTCAACGTAAAGAAGCATACCATTCGCATCAACCGAAAAATCGACGCCAAAGTAGAGATTATTGGCATCCCAGTTGATGTAAAGGTTATGAATCTCGTTGTTGGCGCCCCATAGTGAATCGTCGTCTGGATCATCGACCAACCATGTCCCGCCAGGATACAGTGTGGTATGATCTGCCCAATCCGTGCCAATGGTGCCATCGATGACCGGCGTGGTGCCCACCGGAGGATCGGCAAGAACGGGGTTGACACTCAAAAGAAGCAGCAGCGATATCGCCAGGATACTCGGCAACAGTTTTGACTTCATTTTTGCCCTCCTACCATTCCTCAAGGTCAAATTCGCCCGGGATGCTCAACGGGCTGCCCGCCTGGATTTCCAGGTCGCCTTCGTATACGATTTCCGGTGCTTCGTACATACGTTGCCTCCTTAGTTAATGGAATCATAGAATACAAGATTTTGACAAAACACATTTATCGGACATTGAAGTTGCACCTCCTAACCCGGATGAACCGGAACCCAAAATGCCTTCGATGCCCGTTTTCTTGCACGCCGGTCAAGAATTTGCATGGTTAGAATCTGACCGGTGGGAGAAAAGGGACAGAACCGTACATACTCATAATAACACAACCAAAAAATGAAAGCAAATCGCCACATCATACATTGCCGGGTATAGTGTAAATGATTGGTAAATGCGTGTACTACGTGGCAACAAAAGCTCCCGCAGATGAAAGATCTGCGGGAGGGAGCGAATGCTCAAAAGCGAATGTTACTTGTGCTTGCGAAGTGCCACAAGACCGCCAGCAAGGACAAATGCGACAACAAGACCTGCAAAAGAAGAGGCCTTTCCATTTATTCCTTGAACAGTTATAGCATTAGGCCCAGTGAAGGCAGTTGAAGGCATAGGCAATGGAGTTATATTATCTGTTTGCCAATTATCAGGGTTACCAATCAACGGCAAGAAGTATGCGGCATTGTGGGATACATCAGCGAAAGTTGTGCCAGTATAAACAGCATTATCTACTTCAGGTATAGCTACAGCCGTTGAACCATCTGTAAGACCGGTAGGCAAAGCTGAAGTATTTGCGCTTGTCGCATCAGCATCCCAAGTCGTTCCATTACTGTGCAGAGCGTATACAAAGCTAGGGGCAGCATCAGTCCCTTGATAGGCGAAAATCTGATCCCCGCTGGTGGAGAACAACATTGTACCGACATTATCTGGGACAATAACTGTACCGGTAACTATGCTAGAAGCCGCTGTCCAAGATAAATAACCTTCCCCAGGTCTAAAACCGCCAGCAGCATACCAACCATTGTCAGTGAATGTAATCATAGTTCCTACATCAATTTCAACAAGTGCAACAAATGCAAATTGATCAGGGTCATCAAAGGCGTATCCGATGATAGCAATGTCGCCTGGGTCAAGGATGGATTTTGCTTGAGCCGGACACACACTTACAACCAACGCAAACAATCCAAGAGCTAGGCCGAAAGCTAGCAAAGCCGAAGTAGCATTTTTTTGTGTGAACATTTTGTTACTCCTACCACTCCCACTCTTCAAAATCCAACTCGCCCGGGACGCCGAGCGGGCTGCCCGCCTGGATTTCCAGGTCGCCTTCGTATACGATTTCCGGTG